>NZ_JAPTFX010000059.1:0-26406 GCF_030985895.1 Stenotrophomonas sp. Sm6012
AACCCAACCCGCCCGACCCAGCACGGCTGTTGCTTCATGCCTTTCGCGACCAACCGACCCGCCACGTGGGGCTCAGCCGTTCGCCGGAATCACAGTTCCGAACGAATGCGCTCGCGCAGCGCCTGCAGATCCTTGGCAAACGCATCGATACCAGTCGCCAGCTTCTCGGTCGCCATCGGATCGGCGGCCAGGTCGGCGGCGAACTTCGCTGCGTCGATCGGGGTCACCGCTGCGCCGTCGGCGGCACCGGCCACCAGCTTGCGCGGCAGCTCGCCATGGTCGGCGTCCAGCTTCTCCAGCAGGTCCGGCGAAATGGTCAGGCGGTCGCAGCCGGCCAGCGCTTCGATCTGCGCGGTCGAACGGAACGAGGCGCCCATCACCACCGTCGGCGAACCGCGGCGCTTGAACTCGGCATACACGCCGCGCACGAACTTCACGCCCGGGTCTTCATCGATGCTGGCCGGGGCCTGGCCGTTGGCCACGTACCAGTCCAGGATGCGGCCGACGAACGGCGAGATCAGGAACGCGCCGGCTTCGCTGCAGGCCAGCGCCTGGGTCGGGTTGAAGATCAGGGTCAGGTTGCAGTCGATGCCCTCGGCCTGCAGGATGCGCGCGGCTTCCACGCCTTCCCAGGTCGCAGCGATCTTGATCAGGATCTTCTCGCGCGGCACGCCGGCATCGGCGTACATCTGGATGAACTGGCGGGCCTTGGCCACGGTCGCGGCGGTATCGTGGGCCTGGTCGGCGTCCACTTCGGTGGACACGCGGCCCGGCACCAGCGTGCTCAGCAACGCACCGACGCCGATGGTCAGGCGGTCGGCCACGGCGTGCACCACGGCTTCGCGGTCACCGCTCTGCTGGCGGCCCCAGGCCAGTTCGCGTTCGATCAGTTCGGCGTAGACCGGCAGGTCCAGCGCCTTCTTCACCAGGGTCGGGTTGGTGGTGCAATCCACCGGCTGCAGGCGCTTGATCGCGTCGTAGTCACCGGTATCGGCAACGACCACGGACAGTTCGCGCAGCTGGGACAGTTTGGACGGGGTACTCATTACGGCTCCTGGTGCAGGGGGATCGAATCGCGCGCGGTGCGCAGCGGTAATCAGGGGCGGTCGTTGTGGACCGCGGTCACGCGCAGGCGCAGCTTGCGGCCGCCGGGCGCATTCCAGTCGATGCTCTGGCCGATGGCCAGGCCGAGCAGGGCACTGCCGACCGGGGCCAGCACGGAAACCTTGCCTTCATCGACGTTGGCTTCGCGGGGGAAGACCAGGGTCAGGACGTGTTTTTCGCCCGCCACTTCATCTTCGCATTCCACGCGCGAATGCATCATGACGATGCCTTCGGGAATCTGGTCCGGCGCCAGCACGGTGGCCCGGTTGAGTTCTTCAGCAAGCGCGAGCGCGGCAGGCGTCTGGCTCAGCGAAGGGGAGTCGAGCATGGCCTCCAGGCGGTCCATGTCGAAGGTGGAAACAGTGATCGACGGCGGCAGGCCGCTGGCGGTGTTCATGGTGACGCTCCTTGGTTGAAAACCATGCAAAAGGCGGCACCCGCTGGCGCCGCCTGTCTGTATTGTGGGGACAAATGCGACCGGAATCGACTCCTGCCGATTCCGGACCAATGCTGCGGGGGCTCAGCCGTTCAGCGCGGGGCCGGGCAATGCATTGGCGTCGTCGCCGGCGGCATTCACCGCGTCGAGGGTGAACAGTGCATGCGGCAGCCGCTTGAACTGGTCGGCCAGCTCCATCAGGAAGCCATTCATCGCCGAGCTGCGGCGCCAGATCATGGCGATGCGGCGGCTGGGACGACCTTCGCCGGTGAAGTCGAGCAGGCGGATGTTGTTCGAGCGCGGCACCGGCGGCTGCACCGACAGGCTGGGAAGCAGGGTGATGCCGACGTCGGCGGCGACCATCTGCCGCAGGGTTTCCAGGCTGGTGGCGCGGAACTCGGATTTCTCGTTGGCGCCGAACAGTCGACACACTTCCAGCGCCTGGTCGCGCAGGCAATGGCCGTCTTCCAGCAGCAGCAGCTTCTGCGTGGCCAGCTCCTGCACGTCCAGGTGTTCGCGGCGGGCCAGCGGATGGCGCCCGGACACGGCCAGCAGGAACGGCTCCTCGAACAGGAACTCGGCATGCAGCTGGTCGTCGATCACCGGCAGCGCCAGCAGCGCGGCATCGAGCTTGCCTTCGCGCAGGCGGTCCAGCAGCACGTCGCTCTTTTCCTCGACCAGCAGCAGCTCCAGCTCCGGGAAGCGTTCGCGGATGCGCGGGATCACATGCGGCAGCAGGTACGGGCCCAGGGTCGGGAAGATCCCCAGGCGCACCGTACCGGCTTCCGGATCGCGGCTGCGTCGTGCCGCTTCCTTCAGTTGCTCCACTTCGGACACGATCACCCGTGCGCGGGCCGCGGCTTCCTGCCCGGCCGGGGTCAGCATCACCTTGCGCGGCGCGCGTTCCACCAGCGGCAGGCCCAGCTCTTCTTCCAGCTTGCGGATCTGCGTCGACAGCGTGGGCTGGCTGACGAAGCAGGAGGCGGCAGCCCGGCCGAAATGCTTGTGGTCGGCCAGGGCTACCAGGTACTTCAGATCACGTAGGTTCATCCTTACACCCCAGGGGTAACGGACCGGCTGACGGCTTGGTTACCCGGCAGGCAGACAATGTTCCCGGTGATCTGGGAACGGTGGATCAGGCCGCTTCAGCAACGGCACCGCTGCTGTTGCTCACCGACGAGCGGATCAGGTGGTCGAACGCGCTCAGTGCGGCGGTCGAGCCAGCGCCCATGGCGATGATGATCTGCTTGTAGGGTACCGTGGTGCAATCGCCTGCGGCGAACACGCCCGGCAGGTTGGTTTGGCCACGGTCATCGATGACGATCTCGCCACGTGGCGAAAGTGCCACGGTGTCCTTCAACCACTCGGTGTTGGGCAGCAGGCCGATCTGCACGAAGATGCCTTCCAGCTCGACGCGGTGGGCATCGCCGCCGACGCGTTCCTTGTAGACAAGGCCGGTGACGCGGCTGCCGTCACCCAGCACTTCGGTGGTCTGCGCGCTGGTCAGCACGGTCACGTTGGCCAGGCTGCGCAGCTTCTTCTGCAGCACTTCGTCGGCGCGCAGGCTGGAATCGAATTCCAGCAGGGTTACATGCGACACGATGCCGGCCAGATCGATGGCCGCCTCGACGCCGGAGTTGCCGCCGCCGATCACCGCCACGCGCTTGCCCTTGAACAACGGGCCATCGCAATGCGGGCAGTAGGCCACGCCCTTGTTGCGGTACTGGTCTTCGCCCGGCACGTTCATCTGCCGCCAGCGCGCGCCGGTGGACAGGATCACCGAACGCGACTTCAGCACCGCGCCGTTCTCCAGCTGCACCTGCACCAGGCCGTCTTCACCGGCCGGCACCAGCGCGCTGGCGCGCTGCAGGTTCATGATGTCCACGTCGTACTCGCGCACGTGCTGCTCCAGCGCCGTGGCCAGCTTCGGGCCTTCGGTCTCCTTCACCGAGATGAAGTTCTCGATCGCCATGGTGTCCAGCACCTGGCCACCGAAACGCTCGGCGGCAATACCGGTGCGGATGCCCTTGCGCGCGGCGTAGATCGCTGCGGCCGCACCCGCCGGGCCACCGCCGACCACCAGCACGTCGAAGGCATCCTTGGCGGCGATCTTCTCGGCATCGCGCTTGCTGGCATTGGTGTCCAGCTTGGCGACGATCTGCTCCAGGGTCATGCGGCCCTGGTCGAACACTTCACCGTTGAGGTACACGGTCGGCACCGACATGATCTCGCGCTTCTCGACTTCGTTCTGGAACAGGGCGCCGTCGATGGCCACGTGCTGGATGCGCGGGTTGAGCACGGCGGCCAGGTTCAGCGCCTGCACCACGTCCGGGCAGTTCTGGCAGGACAGCGAGAAGTAGGTTTCGAACTTGAAGTCGCCCTCCAGGTTCTGCACCTGCTCGATCAGCTCGGCGGTGGCCTTGGACGGGTGGCCGCCGACCTGCAGCAGGGCCAGCACCAGCGAGGTGAACTCATGGCCCATCGGCAGGCCGGCGAAGGTCAGGTGGATGTCCTGGCCCGGGGTGCCAAGGTCGAAGGACGGCACGCGGCCCTGGCCGTCGCGCAGCACCTGCAACGAGATCTTGTCCGACAGGCTTTCCAGGGTCTGCAGCAGTTCCAGCATCTCCTGCGACTTGGCGCCGTCGTCGGCGTGCGCGGTGATCTGGATCGGGCGGGTCACGCGCTCCAGATAGGTCTTCAGCTGCGACTGCAGGTTGGCGTCCAACATCGGGTCATCTCCTGGCTTCAGGCAAACAGGGGGCGTGGCACCGCTGTAGAAGGTAGCGGACCAGCAGGGGGTAGGGGTGAACCCAAGACAGCGACCGTGGAAGGGGCTGGCTGGCCAAGGCGGGCGAGCATTGGCTGTCTTGGGTTCACCCCCACGCCGGCGGGGGGACCGGCACGGGGATGAAGGGCGCGCCGGGGCGTGGGGCCACGGCAGGCCGGTACTGCCTTAGATCTTGCCGACCAGGTCCAGCGACGGGGTCAGGGTCTTCTCGCCTTCCTTCCACTTGGCCGGGCACACCTGGTTCGGGTTGGCGGCGGTGAACTGGGCAGCCTTCAGCTTGCGCAGGGTCTCGGAGACGTCACGGGCGATCTCGTTGGAGTGGATCTCCAGGGTCTTGATCACGCCTTCCGGGTTGATGATGAAGGTGCCGCGCAGGGCCAGGCCTTCTTCCGGAATGTGCACGCCGAAGGCGTTGGTCAGCTGGTGGGTCGGGTCGCCGACCAGCGGGAACTGGGCCTTGCCGACGGCCGGCGAGGTTTCGTGCCACACCTTGTGCGAGAAGTGGGTGTCGGTGGTGACGATGTAGACCTCGGCGCCGGCCTTCTTGAACTCGGCGTAATGGTCAGCAGCGTCTTCGATCTCGGTCGGGCAGTTGAAGGTGAAGGCGGCCGGCATGAAGATCAGGACCGACCACTGGCCCTTCAGGGTGCTGTCGGAAACCTTGATGAACTCGCCATTCAGGTAAGCGTTGGCTTCGAACGGCTGGATCTGGGTGTTGATCAGGGACATCGTTATTCCTCTGGGTGAAGGGGAGTGGGTGAATCGACAGGAGCTAGGTTACCGATTCGCCATCGATAAGAACAATCCATTGATTGCATCTATTTGATAGATGGAGTCTATCAAAACGCAATGAGCAGGCACTGAACCTGACCGCATCCATCCTGCAAGTGCCTGTGTGACAAGGAAAATCTTCCCTGGCGGGTGAAGGCGGCCGATAGCTCTTCCTTATCCCGTCCGCTAGAACCTGAACGGATTCCGGCGTTCCGTAGCGTCGAGCTTGCTCGACGGCTTTCCCGGACCCGCCCGTCATCTCAATCAAAAGCAGTCGAGCAAGCTCGACTCTACAATTGCGGCATGTCCGTCAAAACCGAACCCTCCCTGCGCCAGGTCGTGGCCGAGGCCAGTGCCCGCCTGGGCGGCATCGAGGCCCGCCATGAGGCCGAACTGCTGCTGCTGCACGTGCTGGAGCGCCCGCGCAGCTGGCTGTTCGCACACGCTACCGATCCGCTGCCCGCCGCTGAACTCGCCACCTTCGAAGCGCTGCTGGCGCGTCGCGTGGCCGGTGAGCCTGTGGCCTACCTGACCGGCCGCCGCGGTTTCTGGACGCTGGACCTCGACGTCGATCCGGCCACGCTGATTCCGCGCCCGGAAACCGAACTGCTGGTGGAACTGGCGCTGGATCGCCTGCCACTGGACGGCCCGCTGCAGCTGGCCGACCTCGGTACCGGCAGCGGCGCGATCGCGCTGGCGCTGGCCAGCGAACGGCCGCAGGCGCAGGTGCTGGCCACCGATGCCAGTGCGGGTGCACTGGCGGTAGCCGCGCGCAACGCCGCGCGCCATGAACTGCACAACGTGCGCTTCGCCGAGGGCGGGCATGACTGGTACGCGCCGCTGCAGGGCGCGCGCTTCGACCTGATCGCCAGCAACCCGCCGTACATCGCCAGTGACGATCCGCATCTGCAGCAGGGCGACCTGCGCTTCGAACCGGCTACCGCGCTGGCCTCTGGCGTGGATGGCCTGGATGACATCCGCCGCATCGTCGACGGCGGCCAGGCGCACCTGCTGCCCGGCGGCTGGCTGCTGATCGAACATGGCTGGGACCAGGGCGAAGCGATCCGCGCGCTGTTCGAGGCGGCAGCATTCGCCGACGTGAAGACCGTGCGGGACCTGGAGCAGCGCGACCGCATCACCCTCGGCCGGCGACCGGCCTAGAATGGGGGTTCTCCTGCCCCGGCAGGGCATCACCCTGGAGCTGCAAGCATGCGTACGCTGTACCCCGCCATCACCCCTTACGACGTCGGCACCCTGAAGGTCGACGACCGCCACACGCTGTACTTCGAACAGTGCGGCAACCCGGACGGCAAGCCGGTGGTGATGCTGCACGGTGGTCCGGGCGGCGGCTGCAGCGACAAGATGCGCCAGTTCCACGACCCGGCCAAGTACCGCATCATCCTGTTCGACCAGCGCGGTGCCGGCCGATCCACCCCGCACGCCGACCTGGTGGACAACACCACCTGGGACCTGGTTGCCGATATCGAAAAACTGCGCGAGCACCTGAAGGTCGATCGCTGGCAGGTGTTCGGCGGCAGCTGGGGCTCGACCCTGGCCCTGGCCTATGCCCAAACCCACCCGCAGCGCGTGACCGAACTGGTGCTGCGCGGCATCTTCATGCTGCGCCGCTGGGAACTGGAGTGGTTCTACCAGGAAGGCGCCAACCGCCTGTTCCCGGATGCGTGGGAGCATTACCTGAAGCCGATTCCGGCCGTCGAGCGCCACGACCTGATCTCGGCCTTCCACCGCCGCCTGACCAGCGACGACGAAACCACGCGGCTGGAAGCGGCCAAGGCGTGGGCGGTGTGGGAAGGCGCGACCAGCTTCCTGCACGTCGATGATGACTTCATCAACAGCCACGAAGACCCGCATTTCGCCCTGGCCTTCGCCCGCATCGAGAACCACTACTTCGTCAATGGTGGCTTCTTCGAGGTGGAAGACCAGCTGCTGCGCGACGCGCACCGCATCGCCGACATCCCGGGTGTGATCGTGCACGGCCGCTACGACGTGGTCTGCCCGCTGGCCAATGCCTGGGACCTGACCAAGGTCTGGCCGAAGGCGAAGCTGGAAATCACCCCGGCCTCGGGCCACTCGGCGTTCGAAGCGGAGAATGTGGACGCGCTGGTGCGCGCCACCGATGGTTTTGCCTGATCGGCAGTGCCGGCCGCTGGCCGGCAAACCTGAGACGGTTGAATTCCTGGAGGCGCCGGCCAGCGGCCAGCGCTACCACTCCCCGGCCAGCAGCGCGTCGGCCAGTATCTGCAGCTTCGGTGAGTGCTGGCGCGAAGGCGGGTAGATCAACGACAACGCACGGCTGCGGCCTTCGAACGGCTGCAGCACGCGTTGCAGGCGGCCATCGGCCAGCGCGTCGGCCACCGCGAAATCCATCACCTGCACGATGCCGATGCCGGCGATCGCCGCTTCCACCAGCGGATCACCGCTGTCGAACACCATCCGCGTTGGTGGGGTGAACTCACGCAGTTGCCCGTCCTGCAGGAACTGCCAATCCACCAGGCGGCCGCTACGCAGGTTGCGCACCGCCAGGCAGGCATGATCCTGCAGCGCGGCCACATCGAGCGGCGAGCCACAGCGCTCCACGTACTGCGGGCTGGCCACGGTCACCCAGCGCAGCGGACGCAGGGGACGCGCGACGATGCGTTGGTCGGCGATGACGCCGGTGCGCAGTGCGGCATCGAACCCTTCTTCGACCAGGTCGACCAGACGATCGCTGAGCACAGCCTCCACCTGCAGCTGCGGATGCTGCTGCAGCAGCGGCGCCAGCAGCGGCACCAGCACCTTGCGCCCGAACATCGACGGTGCGCTGATCTTCAACGTGCCCGAGGGTGTGCACGGGCGGTCGGCCAGTTGCCGCTCGGCGTCGTCGAGGCCGGCCAGCAGGGGCGAGACCTGATCGACGAACTGGCGGCCATCCGGGGTCAGTGCCACGTTGCGGGTGTTCCGCTGCAGCAGCTTCACCCCCAGCGTGGCTTCCAGCCGGCTGATCGCGCGCGACAGCCCGGACTGGCTCAGGCCGAGCTGGCCGGCAGCGACGGTGAAGCTGCGTGCCTCGGCCACCTGTACCAGCATGCGCACGGCATTGAGGTCCATCGGGGCTTCATTCATGCCGAAAATCATGACAGATATGGTGGATTGGGGGTTTATTGATTCGGCTGCATCAATGAGACTGCGCTCCCCCACCGCGCCAGACTGCCGATGCCTCCCCTCAAGTACCCGCGCTGGGCGCTGACCCTGCTGGCCACTGCCCAGCTGATCATCGCCCTGGATGCCACCATCATCTTCGTCGCCCTGCATGACATGGGCCGCGCGTTGCAGATCAACGCGCAGCAGCTGCAATGGGTGGTCAGTGCCTACACCGTGGCCTTCGGCGGCAGCCTGCTGCTGGGTGGGCGCGCCGCCGACCTGATCGGCCGCCGCCGTTTCTACCGGCTGGGCATGCTGTTGTTCGCGCTGGCCTCGCTGCTGGGCGCGCTGGCGCCGAACGCCACCCTGCTGATCATCGCGCGCGCGGCGCAGGGCATCGGCGCTGCATTGTTGTTCCCGGCCACGCTGGCGCTGATCAACACGCTGTACGCGGAAGGCCCGGTGCGCAACCGCGCGTTGGCGATCTGGAGCATGGCCAGCGCGGTCGGGTTGGCGTTGGGCACGTTGCTGGGCGGGGTGCTGACCCAGGCGTTCGGTTGGCCGGCGGTGCTGGCGGTGATCGTTCCCCTGGCCACGGCGTGCGCGGTCGCGGCCGGCGCGTGGCTGCCGGCCGATGGCGCACGGGTGCAGGGCCGTTCATTCGACCTGGCCGGTTGCCTCACCGTCACTGCCGGCGGCAGCCTGCTGGTCACCACCCTGGTGCAAGGCCCGGAGTGGGGCTGGACGGCACCGCCCACGCTCATCTGCCTGCTGCTTTCAGCCGTACTGTTGACGGTGTTCGTACAGATCGAAAAGCGCAGCCGTGACCCGCTGATGCAGTTTTCGCTGTTGCGCCTGCCTGGCCTGCGTGCGGCCCTCGGCCTGACCTTCGCGTTCATGAGCAGCTATGGCGTGCAGTACTACTTCCTGGCGCTGTACTTCCAGGACGGCTACGGCTGGAGCCCGCTGCAGGCCGGGATGGCCTTCCTGCTGCCGACACTGGTGTGCACCTTCGGCATCCGTATTGCCGAACGCATGCTGCGGTGGCGTTCGCCACGGCATGTACTGGCCTGGGGATTCGCCGCCGGCGCCATCGGTATCGCTGCGGTGGCGCTGGCGATGCCGCATGGCGCCGGCTACTGGCCGCTGCTGCCGGGCATCGTGGTGCTCAGCGTGGGCCAGGGCATGAGCTGGACGGCGATGTGGATCGTGGCCGGGCAGGGCGTGCCGGGGCCGCAGCAGGGTGTGGCATCTGGCATGGCCGCCACCGCACAGCAGATCGGCGGCGCGTTGGGACTGGCGGTACTGGTGATGGTCGCCAACGCCGCGCGCGGCACGCAGGCAGCAACCAGTCCCGATGCCCTGCAGGGCATGGTCAATGCACAGTACGGCGCCGCGCTGTTCGCCATGCTCGGCGTGGTGATCGCGCTGGGCCTGCGCCCGGCAGCGGTAGCGGTCGTGCCGGCCGCTGGCCGGCAAACGCGTTGATCTCACTACCCTGACGTTGCCGGCCAGCGGCCGGCACTACCCGCCGTGGGGTAGATCCACGCCATGCGTGGATAGGGTCATGCCAGGGCCAGCAACTGCGGCTGCAACGCGCTGAAGATCCGCGCCAGCCGCTCCGCCCATGCCTGCTGTCCGCCGGCATCGGCAATCAGGTCCTGGCGGACTTCCAGTTCCACATGCACCAGGCCGCGGCCTTCGCCATGCACCGGCACCGCGTAGTCACTGGTGCTGCTCACCGAGTACGGTTCGTTGTCACCCACCACCAGGTCGCCTTCGTCGCGCAGCGCCTGCAGCAGTGCATGCGCAAAGCGCGTGTCCTGGTGGTACAGCACGCCGGCCTGCCACGGCCGCTGCATGCCGTTCATCACCGGGGTGAAGCTGTGCATCATCACCAGCAGGGTGGGGCGGCCGGCATTGCGGCGTGCGTCCAGTTCGGCGTCGATGCGTGCGTGGTAGGGCGCGTGGATCGCATCGATGCGCTGCTGCCGCTGCGCCGCCGACAGCCCGGCGTTGCCCGGCACCCTGGTGTGGTCGCTCACTTCCGGGATCAGCGTGGGCGAGGCCAGCGGGCGGTTGCAGTCGATCAGCAGCCGCGAATAGGTCTGTTCGATCGCCCAGGCATCGAGCCGTTCGGCCAATGCGCGGGTGGTGCCGGCAATGCCGATGTCCCAGCCGATGTGGCGGTCCAGTTCGGCCTGCGGCAAGCCCAGGCCGGCAAGGGCACGCGGCACCTGCTGGCCGGCGTGGTCGGCCAGCAGCAGGAACGGCGAGGCGCCCTGCGGCTGGTGGATCGTGTAGAGCGCCGGGTCGTCGGCACCCAGCAACGCCGGCAGCGCGTGCAGATCGGCGTCAGCCACGCGCGCGCCCGTCCAGGTGGTGCTCGATCATCCACAGGCCGGCCCACAGCTTGGCATCCAGCTCGTAGCCTTCGCCCATCTTCTGCACCAGCCATGCCGCGGCCTGCGCGCGCGGAATCTCGTGCACGGTGATGTCCTCGCTGTCATCGCCGCCGCCTTCGCCGATCCGGCGCAGGCCGGTGGCGCGTACGAAGGCGATCTTCTCGCTGCTGGCACCGGAGGAGGTCGGGCCGATCATCAGCACTTCGGCGTGATCGGCGGTCCAGCCGGTTTCCTCTTCCAGCTCGCGCACGGCCGAGACTTCGATCGACTCGCCGGCATGGATGTCGCCGACCAGGCCGGCCGGCATCTCGATGGTGGGTGCCTGCAGTGGCACGCGGAACTGTTCGACGAACAGCACCTTGTCCTCGGGGGTGACGGCGATGATGATCGCCGCCAGGCCACCGGCATGGGTACGTTCGCTGTATTCCCAGGTGCCGCGCACCAGCATGCGCTGGTACTTGCCTTCATAGACGACACGCGGGGCTTCGGTAGTGCGCTGGCTCATGCGGGCTCGCTGTGGATGGGAAGAGGGTCGGCCAGGCCGGCGGCATCGAACAGCCGGCGGCGGGTCATCGGGCCGAAACGCAGGGTCTGGCACAGGCCACCGAGCAGCTCCGGGTCGGCGGCCTGGCGCAGCAGTCCGGGCTGGCTGCCTTCCAGCGGCGCATCCAGCGCGATGGTGGTCAGCTGGCGCCACAGCAGGGCGTGCTCGCGCTGCTCGCGCAGGCGCACCGCCATCTGCGCGGCGCCGCGCAGGCGCAGGAACGGCACTTCGTCCAGGCGTTCGTACAGCGCATCCATGCTGCCGAAGTGCGCCAGCAGCACGGCGGCGGACTTGCTGCCGACACCACTGACGCCGGGAATGTTGTCCACCGCATCGCCGCACAGCGCCAGGTAGTCGGCGATCTGGTGTGCATGCACGCCATGCCGCGCCTTGACGCCGGCCACGTCCCAGCGCTGGTTGCGCGCGTAGTCCCACTGCTCGTCGTGTTCGAGCAGCAGCTGCGACAGGTCCTTGTCGGCGGAAATGATCACGCCACGATGGCTGTGCCGGTGCTGGTGCAGGGCGCTGCCGATCAGGTCATCGGCCTCGTAGTCATGGTGGGCCAGCACCACCAGGCCCAGCGCGGCGCAAAGTGCCTTGCAGTGCACGAACTGGCGCTTCAGTGCTTCCGGGGCCGGGTCGCGGTTGGCCTTGTAGGCCGCGTACAGGCGGTGGCGGAAGCCGCTGTCCAGCGCTTCGTCGAAGGCGATGGCGATGTGCCGCGGGCGCTCGCGCTCAAGCAGGTCCAGCAGGAAGCGGGCAAAGCCGTGCACGGCGTTGGTCGGCCAGCCCTGTGCATCCTGGAACTGGTCCGGCAGCGAGTGCCAGGCGCGGAACACGTAGATGCTGGCATCAACCAGGTACAGCGAGGGCGCCGGTGCCGGCAGGGTCATGCTGGCGGCGTCCAGTCGCGCAGCAGCGCCGCAGGGTCGGGGCGCTCGCGCTCGGGAACCTCGGCCTTCGGAGTACCGATGTGGATGAAACCCGCGATGCTTTCGCCCGCGGCCAGGCCCAGGTGGGCCTGCACGGCGGGGTCGAACGCCATCCACGCGGTCAGCCACTGGGCGCCGAAGCCCAGCGCCTGTGCCGCCTGCAGCAGGGCGAAGCAGACGCAGCCGGCGGTCATCAGCTGCTCCTGCTCGGGCACCTTCGGGTCCGGGCGCGGGCTGGCCACCACCACGATCACCAGCGGCGCGTGGCTGAAGCGCTGGCGGTCCTTCTCGAATACCGCCTCGCCGGCATGCGGGTCGCGCTGGCGGCTGCGTTCGACCAGGAAGTCGCCCAGAGTGTGACGTGCATCGCCGGCGATCTTCAGGAAGCGGAACGGCACGCGCTTGCCGTGGTCGGGCACGCGCACCGCCGAAGCCAGCATCCGCTGCAGGGTGGCCGGGTCCGGTCCGGGCTCGCCGAGCTGCCGCGAGGGCACTGAGCGGCGGGCATCCAGGGCAAGCAGGGCGGCGGGGTCGAGCATGGAGTCTGAACCGGTCATCACGGGTGTTTGATTATAGTCGGGGTGGTCAACGACGCCGTTTGTGTCGCGTCCGGCCTTTGAATATCAAACTGTGATGAACGTCATGCCACTGGCGGGAAACGGACGGCCGCTTCCCCTCGCCTCGCAGGCCTTGCACGGCTTACGATATCTATCTTGCCGGGCCGCCGGTCATGAGGTTTGAAGTGAGGACTGTTTCACTGTCCGTGACGGGCTGGCCGGCCTACCATCGACGTACCGGTGCATGGGGTGTGCCGGCCGTCGCGATGTCCATGCTGTCTGTCGTACCAGAGAAGGTGGGGAGCCTTCCCGAATGATGAGCGTGCCCACACCGATGGGATCGCCGGGGCGTGACCCGGCCCAGCTCCAGCGTGCCCGGGACATGGTCCTGCCGGCGCTGTGCCAGGCCTTCGGGGCCGCACTGGCGCGGTTCGACGATGCGCTGTTCGACCGGGCCGGCAATGCCGGTTCGTCGCAGCTGCTGTTCCTGGATGCGATGCGTGAACTGCGCCGCCGCCGCGAGGATATCGCGGCCGCCTTTGCCGGCCATCTGCAGCGGGCCTGGGAGGCGCTGGCCAGCGGTGAACCGCTGTCGGCCGAAACGACCCTGTCCGGCCCGGCCGAGGACGGCCTGAGCCTGTTGGCGGAACATGTGCTGGAATCGCGGCTGGCGGTGCGCAACTTCGCCACCGTGCTGCTGCGTGACTTCAAACCGGTTCTGGCGCGGCTCGACCGCCGCCTGGGCCGGCTGATCGGTGGCAGCGAGCTGGATGCCGATCACAACCCGATCAGCCCCGAGCACCTGGGTGTCGCCATCCACGAAGCCTTTGCCGGCTGTGAACTGGCCCCGGAAGTGCACCTGGTGCTGATCAAGCTGTGCGAGCGTGACCTGCGCGCACCGGTCGGCCGCATCTACGAAAAGCTCGACGAACAACTGGCTGCGGCCGGCGTGATGTCGCAGATGGGGGCGCCACGGCGTCCGCCGTCGGCCGCGCCCGACCCGCGCATGGCCTCGGCCCTGGACGACCTGGTGGAACAGCGGCAGGGCGCGGGCTTCGACACTGAGTTCGGCGATGACGAACAGGCCGCGCCGGCCTGGGCACAGCGCTTTGCCGCGCGCTGGTCCGAGCGGCGTGGCCACATGCAGCAGCACCTGCCGGGCGAAGACAGCGGGACTGGCGAGGCCTACGCCGGCCAGCAGGGCATGCTGCTGGAAGCGCTGCACGAACTGCTGCAGCAGACCCGCCACGTACGCGAGGATGCGACGTCGGCCGCGCAGGTGGCGATCGGCCAGCAGCGTCCGCTCAGCCAGCGCGAGATGATGTCGGTGTTGTCGCTGCTGCAGGCCACGCCCAGTGCGACGCTGCGTGCAGCGATCGGCGAGGATGGTGAATCATTGGCGCAGCGCCTGAAGAGCGAGGTGCTGTCCAGTGCCACCCGCCTCGGCGTCGATCCGGGCCAGACCCGGCTGGACCCGCAGGACGAAGATGCGATCGACCTGGTCGGCATGCTGTTCGACGTGATGCTGGACGAGCGCGAACTGGAAGGCCGCTCGCGCGAGCTGATCGGCCGCCTGGTGGTGCCGTTCGTCAAGGTCGCGATGCTCGACCGCCGCATGTTCGTGCAGAAGACCCACCCGGCCCGCAAGCTGCTCAATTCGCTGGCCGAGGCCTGCGAAGGCAACACCGGCGAGAGCCAGGCCGAGCGCATGCTGATGGCCAAGGTCGAGGAAATCATCGAGCGCCTGGTGGCCGAGTTCAACGAGAACCTGGCGATCTTCCTGACCCTGGAAGAAGAATTCCGCGAGTTCCTGGTGCAGCATCGCCGCCGTGTGGAAATCGCCGAGCGCCGTGCCGCCGAGACCCAGCGCGGCCAGGAAAAGCTGGAGATGGCCCGCAGCCGTGCCGGGGCGGAGCTGGATCGCCGTATCGGTGACGCCACTTTGCCGCCGGCCATCGCCGAGTTCCTGCGCCAGCCGTGGCAGCACCACCTGACCCTGGCGCTGCTGCGCGAGGGCGAGGAGGGCGCGTCGGTGGCCGAGGCCCTGGGCCTGGGCGACGGCCTGCTGGAGGAAGTGGCCGAGGCCCGCCGCCAGATCGTCGGCAAGCCGTGGCTGCAGGCCTGGCAGCCGGCGCTGGCCAAGGTGTTCGCCAGTGTCGGCGTACATGGCGACGCGGCGACCGGCGCCATCGACGCCCTGCATGACACCCTGCAGGGCATTGCCGAGTCCCGGCCGGAGCTGCAGCGCGCGCTGCCGGAGCTGCCGCAGGTCGCACTGCCGGCACCGCCGGTGGCCGAATCGCCGGCAGTGGAACTGGGAGGCCAGATCGATGCCGATGACTTCGACAATGCCGACGCCGATCGCTTCCGTCGCATGGAAATCGGCAACTGGCTGGACTTCGTCGACAAGGACGGCAAGGTCCAGGCCGGCAAGTTGTCCTGGGTCAGCCCGATCTCTTCGCGCCTGCTGTTCGTGAACCGCCGCGGTGTGCGCTTCTGCGTGGCCTCGCCGGAAGAGCTGGCAGTCATGGTGCGGCTGGGCCGGCTGCGTGCCCACGTTGACGATGGCGCCTTCGACAGCGCGATGCAGGGTGTGATCGATCGATTGGACCCGGGCAGCGCCACCCTGCATTGAGCGGGGCCGCCTGCTAGGATCGGGAAAACTCACCGATCAGCGGGGACCTGCATGGCCGTGGCGTTGCTGGGGATCAAGGAGACCGCGCCGGGCGAACGGCGTGTGGCGCTGACGCCGGAGACCGCGCGCAAGCTCGGTGCCCTGGGCATCACCGTCTGGTACGAAAGCGGTGCCGGCCTGGCGGCGGGTTTCACCGATGCCGCCTATGACGATGCCGGTGCCCGTGCGTTCGATGCACAGCGCTGGGGCGAGATCGACATCCTGCTGTGCGTGCAGGCACCGCCTGCGGGGGTGCTGGAAAAGCTCAAGCCGGGTGCCAGCGTGGTCGGGTTGCTGACCCCGGCCAGCGATCCGGCCCTGGCTGCACTCGCTGCCGACGATCGTCTGCACCTGTTCCCGCTGCAGCAGCTGCCGCGCACCACCCGCGCGCAGGCGATGGACGTGCTCAGTTCGCAGGCCGGCATGGCCGGCTACAAGGCCGCGCTGATCGCCGCCGAACGCGCGCCGCGCTTCTTCCCGATGCTGACCACCGCCGCCGGTACCGTGCGGCCGGCCAAGGTGCTGGTGATCGGTGCCGGCGTGGCCGGGTTGCAGGCGATTGCCACCGCGCGCCGGCTCGGCGCGCAGGTGGAGGGCTTCGACGTGCGCCCGGAAACCCGCGAGCAGATCCAGTCGCTGGGTGCGCGCTTCCTCGACCTGGGCGTGAGCGCGGCCGGCGAGGGCGGCTATGCGCGCGCGCTCACCGATGAGGAGCGCGCCGAACAGCAGCGCCGCCTGGCCGACCATCTGCGCGGCGTCGATGTGGTGATCTGCACGGCGGCAGTGCCGGGGCGCCCGGCACCGACCATCGTGACCGCGGTGATGGTGGAGGGCATGGCCACCGGCAGCGTGATTGTCGATCTGGCCGCAGAGAGCGGCGGCAACTGCGCGCTGACCCAGCCAGGGCAGTGCATCGAGCATCAAGGGGTGACCATCGATGGCCCGCTGGGCCTGGCCAGTCGTGGTGCGACGCAGGCCAGCGAAATGTATGCGCGCAACCTGCTCAACTTCGTCGCGCTGTTCGTGCGCGAGGGCCAGCTCGGCTTCGATTGGGAAGACGAACTGCTGGCGAAGACGCGCTGGCAGTCGTGAATGACGTGGGATCTGATCCCCGCTATCCCGAAGGCTTACCGTGGCTTCGCCGGCGGCGGGTTGTCGCGCACCCAGTCCTTGCGCTGTTCCGGCGTCATCTGCGACCAGCGCTCACGCAGGGCTTCGCGCTGCGCAGGTGGCATGTCGCGCATCTGCCCGAACAGGGCACGCGCCTGTTCGCGCTGTTCCGGGCTCATGTGCTCGAAGCGGCGCAGGCCACGACGGGCCTTGTCGCGCTCCTCCGGGCTCATCGACTGCCAGCGCTGGCCATGCGAGAGCATGCGCTGGCGCTGGCCGGCATCGGCGCCGTTCCAGCGGTCGCGCAGCGGTGCCAGCAGGGATTCGCGCTGGGCTTCACTCAGCTGTTCCCACGCCGGCAGGGGCGCGGCCGGCAGGGCGCGCGCGGCAGGAGCGTGCGCGGCGCTCTGCGCCAGCGCCGGGACGGCCGGCAGCAGTGACAGGCTCAACAACAGCGGCAGGATGTTCAAACGGGGCATGGCTTCACTCCATCGCCAGGTCGGTATCGCCCAGCCACAGGTACAGGTCGGGATTTTCGTCGTACAGCGCGCTGTTGTCTTCCACCGAGGCCAGCACCGGAGCCGGTGCCGGGCCCGCCAGGGGGCCGTGGCCGCTGAACTGCAGGCCGATACCCAGCGCGACCACCAGCGAACAGGCACTGGCCAGCCACCAGCGCCAGCGCCCGCGATGGGCCGCCGTGGCGCCGTGGCGGGCCAGGCGCAACCGGGCCAGCGTGGCCGGCGACAGCGCCTGCAGCGACTGCGCATGCAGGCTGCGCAGGGTGTCATCGGAAGGCAGGGAGCGGTTCACGGGTGGGTCTCCAGGTAGTCCTGCAGCGCCTGCCGGGCGCGTGCCAGATGGGTTTTTACCGCGCCTTCGCTGCAGCCCATGGCGCGGGCGGTGGTGGCCCCGTCCAGGTCCTGCAGCACGCGCAGGGTGAAGGCCTCGCGCTGGCGCGCAGGCAGCGTGCGCAGTGCCTGCACCAGCTGCTGGTACTGCTGGCGCTGCTCATGCGCCTGCGCCGGGTCCGGGCCGGGGTCGGCCCAGTCGATCTCGCCCCCGTCGGCGTCCTGGTTGTCGCGCCAGAACGGCAGGCGGAAGCGGCGCCGGCGCTGCAGGTCGATCACGCGTCGGCGCAGGATGCTCCAGAACAGCGGCGCCCACTCGGCGGCCGGCTTGTCGGCATAGTCCAGCATGCGCATCAGTGCGTCCTGCACCGCATCCATGGCGTCTTCCCGCTGGCGCAGGCCGGCCTCGGCGAAGCGGAACGCACGCGGGCCGACGCTGGCCAGGAACGCTTCCAGCGACGCCGGCAGGGCATCGGTCTCGGCGCTCGGGGGGGCGGGGCTGCTCACCAGCACAGGGTACGGTTCCTCGCTCGGGGTCACCATCGACAACGCGTGAGCGCAGCTTCGGTTGACCCGGGGTACGCGCCGGGTTCAGCCCGTGGTTATGATGGGCCGACGAAGACAGAGCGGGAGCGTTGCCAGTGAGTGACGGGTTCGTAGCGCTGTACATCTTCATGCTGGCGGCCATTGCCGGCCACGTGATCATTTCGCGGGTGCCGGTGATCCTGCACACCCCGCTGATGTCGGGTTCCAACTTCATCCACGGCATCGTGCTGATCGGTGCGATGGTGGTGCTGGGGCATGCGCAGACGCCGCTGGAAAAAGCGCTGGGCTTCCTCGCCGTGGTGCTTGGCGCCGGCAACGCCGCCGGCGGCTACGTGGTCACCGCGCGCATGCTGGAAATGTTCAAGCCGAGCGCGCCCAAGGGCGGCAAGGACGAACCGAAGGAGCCGCAGGCTTGAACATCAGCACCGTCGAACTGCTCGACTGGCTGGTCAAGGCCAGCTACCTCGTCGCCGCTACGCTGTTCCTGCTGGGCCTGCAGCGCATGGCCTCGCCGCTGACCGCACGCAGCGGTATCCGCTGGGCCGGGCTGGGCATGCTGCTGGCCACGGTGGCGACCTTCTTCCTGCCCGAACTGCACAACGTGCCGTTGATCCTGGTGGCGCTGCTGCTCGGCGCGGGGCTGGCCTGGTGGTCGGCCGGCAAGGTCGCCATCACCGACATGCCGCAGATGGTGGCGCTGTACAACGGCATGGGTGGCGGTTCGGCCGCGGCCATCGGCGCAGTGGAGCTGCTGCGCTATGCCTTCCTGGCCCACCGTGACACCACGCACTGGAGCGAGCAGGCACTGGCCGACCTGGCCGCGCGCCAACCGTCGGGCACGGTGTTGCTGCTGGCGGTGGTGGGTGCGGCGATCGGCGCGGTGTCACTGTCCGGCTCGGTGATCGCCTGGGCCAAGCTGGATGGCCGCCTCGACAAGCGGGTGACCTGGCCGGGCCAGCAGGTGATGAACCTGGTGGTGGCGCTTGCGGTGGTGGTGCTGGCGATCATCGCCGCCACCACGCTCAGCACCTGGGCGATCGTCGCCTTCTTCGTGCTGGCGCTGGCGCTGGGCGTGTTGATGACGCTGCCGATCGGTGGCGCCGACATGCCGGTGGTGATCTCGCTGTACAACGCGTTCACCGGCCTGGCGGTGTCGTTCGAAGGCTATGTGCTGGGCAACGAGGCGCTGATCATCGCCGGCATGATGGTCGGTGCGGCGGGCATCCTGCTGACGCGGTTGATGGCCAAGGCGATGAACCGGCCGATCCGCAATGTGCTGTTCTCCAACTTCGGTGGCGGGGCCGGGGGCGAGGCGCAGGCGATCTCCGGTTCGCAGAAGCCGATCGAAGCGGCCGACGTGGCCGCGATGATGGCCTTCGCCGAGCGCGTGGTGATCGTGCCCGGCTATGGCATGGCGGTCGCGCAGGCGCAGCACAAGATCTGGGAACTGGCGCAGCGGCTGGGCCAGCGCGGGGTGAAGGTGAAGTTCGCCATCCATCCGGTGGCCGGGCGCATGCCCGGGCACATGAACGTGCTGCTGGCCGAGGCCGGTGTGCCCTATGACCTGATCGCCGACATGGATGACATCAACCCGGAGTTCGCCAACACCGACGTGGTGCTGGTGATCGGTGCCAACGACGTGGTCAATCCGGTCGCGCGTACCGATCCGGCCAGCCCGATCTACGGCATGCCGGTGCTGGACGTGGTCAACGCGCGCAATGTAGTGGTGATCAAGCGCGGCAAGGGTACCGGCTTTGCCGGGATCGAGAATGCGCTGTTCTACGCCGACAACACCCGCATGCTGTACGGCGATGGTGCTGAAGCGGCGGCCTCACTGGTAAGTGAACTGAAGGCGCTCGACGGCGGGCACTGAAAGCCGGGTCGGATCCGCGGGGGCGGTAGGTGCGGACCCTGGTCCGCACGCTTCTGCCGGCCAGCGGCCGGCACTACCTGCCGGTACGATCAGCGCGCCAGCCAGGCGCCGACGATCACGGCCACGGCCAGCCACAGCCATTCCATCGCGCCATTGGCCAGGGTGATCAGGGTCCAGGCCAGGTGCGGACCCATGCGCAGGCTGGCGTCCCACAGGCCCAGCCCGATCGAGCCGCCCATCCAGGCGCTGGCGATGGTCCAGTTGGCCACGGCGGCGACCAGCAGCGTGCCCAGCACGACCAGCGCGATGCGCAGGCGGCCCGGCCCCAGCGTGCCCATGCGCAGCATGAACACCAGTTCCAGCGCGGTCAGTACCGCCATCCAGCCGACCTGCCGACCGGTCATCAGCGCCAGCACCATCCAGGCAAGGGGAGCAACAACCAGGCCCAGCAACAGCATGAAGGGCCAGAGCCAGGTCACGGTCCTGGCACGCGCGGCATTGGAGGACATCGAAGCTCCCAGAAGATCGCCCACAGGATACTGTGGTTTGCCGCAGTGCACCGGCGGTGGCAGGACGGCTGGGCTAGAATGCCGTCTTGCGTGGCCTCGGCCACGGCCCCATATCGGTCCCCATGTATTCCCGTAGCAGCGAACCTGTCCACTTCGAACGCGATTGCGAGGCCGTGATGGTCCCGCAGGGCGATACCGTGACCCTGCCCGCCGGCAGCTATGGGTACATCACCCAGGCGTTGGGTGGCAGTTATTCGGTGTTCGTCGAGGGCAACCTGTTCCGCATCGCCGGCAAGGACGGCGACGCCATCGGCAAGGAGGCCCCGGCACCGCTGGAGCTGCCCGCCGATGCCACCGATGAACAGGTGGAACAGCTGGTGTGGCAGCAGCTTCGCACCTGTTTCGACCCGGAAATTCCGGTGAACATCGTCGAACTGGGCCTGGTCTATGAGGTCGAGATCAAGCACCTGGACGAAGGCCAGCGCGAGATCGACGTGAAGATGACCCTGACCGCACCGGCCTGCGGCATGGGTGACATCCTGGTCGATGATGTGCGCAGCAAGCTCGAAATGATCCCGACGGTGGCCGAGGCCGACGTCGAGCTGGTATTCGACCCGCCGTGGAACCAGCACATGATGTCCGAAGCGGCGCGGCTCGAGACCGGCATGCTTTGACCCACGGCCCGCAGCGACGCGGGCCCGGCACTACCCGCAACCAGAACAGGAAATCTCCGGTGTCCCAGTCCATTCCCAGCTTCGCCGTCACCCGTTCGGACCACCCGCGCAGCGCTGAAGAGCGCGCCCAGATCCTGGAGAAGCCGGGCTTCGGCCTGCACTTCACCGATCACATGGTGGAAGTGCGCTGGGACAAGGATGCCGGCTGGCACAACGCCAACGTGCGCGCCTACGGCCCGCTGCAGCTGGACCCGGCTGCAGCCGTGCTGCACTACGGCCAGGAAATCTTCGAAGGCATCAAGGCCTACCGCCACGCCGACGGTTCAATCTGGACCTTCCGCCCGGATGCCAACGGCCGTCGCCTGCAGCGTTCGGCGCAGCGCCTGGCGCTGCCGGAACTGCCGGTGGAGATCTTCGTTGAATCGCTGAAGCAGCTGATCGCGGTGGACAGCGCCTGGGTGCCGTCGGCCGACGAGTCCAGCCTGTACTTCCGTCCGTTCATGATCGGCGACGAAGCCTTCCTCGGCGTGCGCGGCGCGCACAAGGCCGGCTACTACGTCATCGCCAGCCCGGCCGGCCCGTACTTCGCCAAGGGCGTGGCCCCGGTATCGATCTGGCTGTCCACCGAGTACGCGCGTGCAGCCAAGGGCGGCACCGGTGCGGCCAAGTGCGGTGGCAACTACGCCGCCTCGCTGCTGCCGCAGCAGAAGGCGCAGGCCCAGGGCTGCTCGCAGGTACTGTTCCTCGACCCGGTCGAAGGCAAGTACCTGGAAGAACTGGGCGGCATGAACGTGTTCCTGGTCTACAAGGACGGCACGCTGGTCACCCCGGAGCTGTCCGGCAGCATCCTTGAGGGCATCACCCGCGAGAGCATCCTGCAGCTGGCGCGCGACCGCGGCATGAAGGTCGAGGAGCGCAAGGTCAGCATCGACGAGTGGAAGGACGGTGTGGCCTCCGGTGCGATCAGCGAAGTGTTCGCCTGCGGCACTGCGGCGGTGGTCACTCCGATTGGCCAGTTGAAGGGCGAGGGCTTCTCGGTCGGCGACATCAACGCGCCGGCCGGCGAAGTGACCATGTCGCTGCGCAAGGAACTGACCGACATCCAGTACGGCCGTCTGCCGGACCGCCACAACTGGCTGGTCAAGCTGGGTTGATTGCCCGCAGTGAACGGTAGCGTCGAGCCAGGCTCGACCGCGTTCCCGGAAAGCCCGTCCCCCGTGACGGGCTTTCTGCGTTATGGGGCCGCCGGATCGCTGCCGGAATTGGTTGACGCAAATAGGTTTGCAGTGCAAACTTAATTCAAGCGCCCCCGATGGAGCATGTCATGCAGCAGCCATCCGTCATCGACCCTTCCTCGCGCCTGCAGGCGCTGACCCGTGAATACTCGCGGTACTCGCGAAGCGCCGGCGGCCTGTCGGCGATGGCTGGTGGCGTTGCCTGCCTGGCCTCTTTCCTGGCCGGCGTCCTGTTGCCGACCACCCTGGCGCTGCGCATCGTGCTGATCGCCATGCCCGTGCTGTGGATCGTCGGCAAGCAGTGGCTTGCGCGTCGCTACTACCAGCGGCTGGGCCAGGTCGAGGAGCAGGTCACGCCGGTCGAGCGCAATTTCCAGCGATTCTTCATCGCCTTCACCGCGTTGGTGAGCGTGCTGGTGGTCGGCAGCGTGCTGACCCGCCTGGCCCCGATGGGGGAGCGGCCCTGGGACCTGCGCGCACTCGGTTACCTCGGGGTGGTGGCGATGCTGCCCTGGGTGGTGTGGCGTTGGCTGCGTACTCCCCTGGAGTTCATCGTGGGCGTGTTCCTGATGTGCCAGGCCGCGCTGGCCTTCACCGGGCAGACCTATGGGTTCGGGCCGAGCACCGCCGTGTTCCCGCTGGCGTCCATCGCGCTGATCGTCGTCGGCTGGCGTGATCACCAGCGCTTCCTCCGCCTGCAGGCCGAGATGCGCATGTTCGTGGCGGGGCGGGCACACCCCGAATGAGCAGATTGCCTGATGCCCGCACGCTGCTGCAGCTTGATCGCCTGATCCACGAACCGGCACGCCTGCTGATCCTGTCGATCCTGGCCGGCGCCGAATCGGCCGAGTTCGGTTTCGTCGAGCATCTCAGTGGCCTGAGCAAGGGCAACCTGTCCAGCCATCTGAGCAAGCTCGAGGCGGCCGGGCTGGTTGCCATCGACAAGACGTTCCGGGGCAAGCGTCCCCTGACCACCCTGCAGCTGACGCCGGTGGGGCGACAGGCCCTTACCGAGTACCGCACGCAGCTGGCGGCAATCGTCGCCGGTATTCCCGTTCCGGATCGCAAGGAGCCCTGACATGACATTGCTTCCACGCCTGATTGCAGTTCTGGTTCTCGCCCTTCCAGCCTTCGGCGGCAGCGCCGCGACGAGCGATCCGCGCCAGCAGGGGGCGGCGTTGACCACGCAGTTCTACGAGGGACACATCGACGCCCTGTGGGAGCGGATGACGCCGCAGATGCAGGCGGCGCTGCAGTCCAGGCAGAACCTGGTGGCCCTGCGAGAGCAGGTGATCTCCGGCTGGGGGGCGGAAACGGAAGTGGTCAGCGAGAAGGTTGGCAGCGCTGACGGAAACGACACCTATCTGCGCCAGGCTCGTTTCGAAAAGCGCCCGGGCATCGTCCAGGTGCTGTGGGCACTCGACGCCGAGGGGCGGATCAGCGGCTTCTACATCCGCCCCGAACAGTCCTCGCCCCCACAGGCTGCGGCCAGCCGGTTCCTTGACTACACCACCCGCACGCGGCTGCAACTGCCGTTCGCCGACGAGTTCTTCGTGTTCTGGGGTGGGCGCAGCATCGAACAGAACTACCATGCGGCCCACGCCGGCCAGCGCTTCGCGCTGGACCTGCTGATGGTCCGCGAGGGGCGATCGCACCGCGGCGACGGGCTGCGCAATGAAGACTACTTCTGCTTCGGTCGCCCGATCCTCGCGCCTGCCGACGGCACCGTGGTTGAGGTGGTCGACAGTGTTGCCGACAACGTGCCTGGCCAGATGAATGCGGCGCAGCTCACCGGCAACCGGGTCATCCTCGACCACGGCAATGACGAGTACTCGGTGCTGGCGCACCTGCGGCAGGGCAGCGTGCGCGTCGCACCGGGGCAGAGGGTCCGCAGCGGAGCGCGTCTGGCTGACTGTGGCAACAGCGGCAATTCCTCCGAGCCGCACCTGCACTACCAGCTGCAGGCAGGGCCTGTATTCGGTGTTGGCGCGGCGCTGCCGGCGCAGTTCTCCGATTACCTGGCCGATGGCCAGCCCGTCGCGCGCGGTGAGCCGGTCAAGGGGCAGCATGTTCGTCCCGCCGGTGGTGCGCAGGCACAGTAGCGCTGTTCCCTGAAGCACATGCGTGATGGCCGTTGCGATGCCGGGCGGCCGTCGCCGTTGGTGAGCGGACGCCGATGTCGGCAAAGTCATGCGTGGACATGACATCTCCCAGTCAGGGCTGTGCAGGGCGCGCGAAAGTTCCTTCACCTTCACAAACCCTTGACCCGTAAAGTCTCAGATCAGACATTTCATCTTGCTGAAAAGACGCTGAAAATCTTGTGGTGTCCGGTTTTGGTCATTAGCGTCATCTGCACGGCGGATCAAAAGGGGGATCCGCTGACTCGCCGGACTTCGAACCTCGCCAACGCAAGCCAGCCCACGGTTCGGGCCGGTGTTTCTGCCGATTCCGGCATTCACACCACTAGAAAGGGAAATACGATGTCCCAGGTAACGCAACCGCGTGTGCGTCGAGTGTGGGTGGTCCTTGGTGCGTCCGTTCTGTCATCGCTGCTGCTGGCCACGCCTGCGCTGGCCGGTGACGTCCAGCTCAGCGGCCTGCAGTCCGCGCCGACGCACCAGCGCTTCATCGTGAAGTACCGTGACGGCAGTGCGCCGGTGGCCAACACCACCGCACTGGCCTCTTCGCTGAAGAGTGCCGCCGCAGGCCTGGCCAGCAGCCAGGGCCGCGCGCTGGGCCTGCAGGAAGTGCGCAAGCTGGCCGTCGGCCCGACCGTGGTCAGGACCGATCGTCCGCTCGACCAGGCCGAATCCGAGCTGCTGATGCGCAAGCTCGCTGCCGACCCGAACGTGGAATACGTCGAAGTCGACCAGATCATGCGTGCAACGCTGACGCCGAACGACACCCGCTTCAGCGAACAGTGGGGCTTCGGCACCTCCAACGCCTCGATCAACGTGCGGCCGGCCTGGGACAAGGCGACCGGCACCGGCGTCGTGGTGGCGGTGATCGATACCGGCATCACCAACCATCCCGATCTCAACGCCAACATCCTGCCCGGCTATGACTTCATCAGCGACGCAGCAATGGCGCGCGACGGTGGTGGCCGCGACAGCAATCCGAACGACGAAGGCGACTGGTACGGCGCCAACGAGTGCGGCCCGGGCATTCCGGCTTCCAATTCCAGCTGGCACGGTACCCACGTCGCCGGCACGGTGGCGGCGGTGACCAACAACAGCACCGGCGTGGCCGGCACCGCGTTCAATGCCAAGGTCGTGCCGGTGCGCGTGCTCGGCAAGTGCGGCGGCTACACCTCCGACATCGCCGACGCGATCGTGTGGGCCTCCGGTGGCACCGTCAGTGGCGTGCCGGCCAATGCCAATCCGGCCGAGGTCATCAATCTCTCGCTGGGCGGCGGCGGCAGCTGCTCGTCCACCTACCAGAACGCAATCAACGGTGCGGTCGGCCGTGGCACCACGGTGGTGGTGGCCGCTGGCAACAGCAACACCAACGTGTCCTCGTCGGTGCCGGCCAACTGTGCGAACGTGATCGCGGTGGCCGCGACCACCTCGGCCGGTGCGCGTGCCAGCTTCTCCAACTATGGTGCCGGCATCGACATCTCCGGCCCGGGCCAGAGCATCCTGTCCACCCTCAACACCGGCACCACCACGCCGGGCAGCGCCACCTACGCCTCCTACAACGGCACCTCGATGGCGGCGCCGCACGTGGCGGGTGTGGTTGCACTGATGCAGTCGGTGGCGCCCAGCCCGCTGAGTCCGGCACAGGTCGAGAGCATCATCAAGAGCACCGCACGTCCGCTGCCCGGTGCCTGCTCGGGTGGTTGTGGCGCGGGCATCGTCAACGCCGATGCCGCCGTTGCTGCGGCAATCAACGGTGGTGGGCCGAACCCGGGTGGCAACGTGCTGCAGAACAACGTGCCGGTGACCGGCCTGGGCGCCGCGACTGGTGCCGAGCTGAACTACACCGTCGCGGTTCCGGCTGGCAGCACCCAGCTGCGCGTGGCGATCAGTGGCGGCAGCGGTGATGCTGACCTCTACGTGCGCCAGGGCAGTGCCCCGACCGATACCACCTACACCTGCCGCCCGTACCTGAGTGGCAACAGCGAAACCTGCACCATCAACAGCCCCGCTGCCGGCACCTGGTATGTGCGGGTCAAGGCGTACAGCACCTTCTCGGGCCTGACCCTCAACGCCCAGTACTGAGCCCAAGTCCCTCTCCATGGGCACGCCCCGGCTCCGGCC
>NZ_JAPTFX010000005.1:0-73639 GCF_030985895.1 Stenotrophomonas sp. Sm6012
GGGCCGGCGAGTGTGGGGGGGGAGGCGAAGATGCCGGAGGGCTCACACAAGGCCTGCGAATTCCGAGTGCGAGCAGCCGAAAAATCGGGCGCTGGCTTGGTTCCACTGGGAGCCTGACACATGCAACTCGATCATCGGCTATTCGAAGCCCATCAGTACGCATTGATCAATCCGCTCCAGATCGATAAGCGAATTGCCCTGTTGTGGCCATGCGAACCTATCGTGCCCAAGGAGCTCCTCGGGCAGGAGCATCTCCTTCCCTACCTGCTCAAACCAGGAGAAATCACGCCCGATGCGCGACTGGCGGCACTTGATGAAACAGTGCAATACGCGCGCGACCATGGCCGATCACCTTTTTCGGCTCTGTTGAAGTGCGATGCCGGAAGCGATCAAGTGCGAAATCATCTGGCCCGTATGATGGTGAGAAAATTTGAAGGTGAGCAGATGCTGTTCAGATACTACGATCCTCGTGTCTGGAATGCGCTGAAGTGGATACTTTCGCCATCGCAACTGGATGCGCTGCTCGGGCCTGTCAAGTCCTGGACCGCACTCGCGGGCCAGGGCGGGCGATGGCAATCGTATGAAAGCAAGGGCCACAACAAGGATGGGCTGCAACCTACCTCCGATCAGCTGCACGCGATCTCCTCATTGGCATCTGTCAACAGGGTGATCGAAAGGTTGCGCCAAGAGGGCGAGGGAACCGACGACACCGCGCTTTCGAAGCGTGTCTTTGATGAGATTGAGAGGGCTCGTGAGCACGGTCTGACGGATCCTGACGACAAAGAAGCCTATGCGTTCGCCTCAGTACATCAATCACCCGAAATTCACAGTACACATAGGTATCAAGAGGCTCTTCGGATTGCCCGACTAGAGCCTGGCGCGTTCCGTAGCGCCATCAGTGACCCCTCCGACGAAGAGGCGGATGAACCTTCATTGGAGCAGGAAGAACAAGGAGCCAGGCAGCATGGATAAGAAGCCGACACAGTCGTGTGACCCCGCGAAGAAGTGTGATGTCTGCGATCAGGTCGGCTTGCCGATTCTTCCGATCAGGTACGCCATTTGCCGTTCCGACGTGAAGGAAATGTGGCAAGGGCCCAGGCTGGGCGGAGGCTTTGGAAAGGATGTGGCCAGTGTTGCCCTTCCGGGAAGTGAGGCGCACTACACGCTACGCCTTGCTCGCCAAGGCTACCTCTATGTATTCAATGAGATCCGTGGCGAATGGAAGGGATATCAGATCACCAGCGACTCCTACCTTCTGGAGTTTGATCCGCATGCCCCCCCTCCGCCCCAGGAAGAATTTCAACCCACATGCGCACGAATGGCGGATTCGCAGGTGGCTCGCTTCGTCACCATTCCAGATCCCAAGCGCGCAGGGAAAGTTTGGTTTGGCTTCTCAGAGGCTCCGTGGACGAAGGAGATCATTGAGCGGAACCGCAGGTCAAGTGAGCGCAAGATGCATATGCGCTGTATTGATGTTCAAGCGTGGCTCAAGGGCAAGTCGCTGGATCACGTAGGAAGTGCGACTGACGCCCCACTCATGGTCAGCGAGTTCAAGTTTGGCAAGAGGGTGAAATCCGAGCCTGAGGTGAAGATCCCTCTGCTTCCCTCGAATCCGGCGCCAGCTGCGGAACCTGGAAAGCCCCAGATCGTGGACGGTGCAGTTGAGAAGCTCCTCGATGTCGTTGAGGTGTATGCGAATCCTGGCTTTTCGTTCTCCTTCGCGCCTTTTTCAAGGTGCAAGCAGGATGTGCCCGGAATGGAGGCATGGCTTCAGAAGAGCTCCCCGGCCGTTCGTCCGATGATGGTGGCGCTGAATGATCCCGCGGGCATAACGCAGGAGCTTTCCGCACTTGTTCGGCAGAAGACCCGTGACTTCGAAGAGGAAGATGATCGCGGATGGAAGCATGCAACGTCGGTGGCAATCCGGGGCATCCGGCAGGCAATTGAGGATCAGGCTGCCGCGGAAAAGCTGAGTTCCGTACGTGCAAGCGCATACACCGGACGTGCCGCTATTGAGCTGTACGCGGCGGGAATCACCAAGATGCGCGAGGAACTAACGCCTGAGGAGGACAAGAAGGCAAGAGACTCAGCATGGGATCGTTACCGTGATGACTATAGTCAGCAAGCGGTTGATCAGTTCGACACGAACCTCGCGCCAGAAATGGAGCGCTACACGTCTTCGCACTTGACGCCGATCGCCCAGAGCTTCGTTCGCTGGTATAAGAATGACGACTTCAGGACGTGGCTGGCATGCAATCACATTGACGAGCTGTCATACAGTTCAATGAGACTGACGGAGATTGTCGACAGTTCGCTTGAAGGGGTCGAGGGATTCGAGTGCGTACAGGCTGCGGTGCTGGAGGACCTCGCCGGACGTTTTCAGGACATCAAGAACTGCACCGTTCGGGCCCTGACTCTTAATGACAAAATTGCGGCGGAGGTCATCGAGAAGCAGTCAAAGACATTCTTGAGCAATGCAGACAATCCCGGAGCCTGGTCCAATCTCTTCAAGGCGTATGGTCATGTTCTCGATAGGGGAGCTAACAAGCCCCGCGAACTACAGCAGGGGTTGGGGCTGGTTGCAGGTCTGGTGTTTAAAACATCTGGAATGTTTGTGACAGCCCTGACCAAGGCGGGATCGACGGTCGCAAAGGCTGGCATCAGCGTCGCCATTTCTACCGCGACGAGGAACAATCTGGTTGGCCTGCTTGGAGTCCTTTCGGGGAAGCGAATCCAGAGAGTCGGCATACGTGCCTCCGAGCGCGAGATGGCGCACTTTCTGGTGGAGGCACTGAGCGAGGGGCAAGCTGGAGTCAACAAGCGGGAGCTGAGGGCACGTGTGGATCAGCACCTTCGACAGGAGCTCAGCGAGCGCAGTGGCGCAAGAGTCGCGACAGGAGATCGCAATGCGCGGGGCAGGAAGGTCTTTGAGTGGGCCGTGTTCTGGGACAAGGAAGCGATGGCAGCTGTTCGGAATGGGCAGCCGGGCGCTATGACAAACATGCTGATGAGCGAGGAGCAGGTGAGGGCACTGGTGAGAAATCGCGCCGCGCAGTATACCGCCCCACATGTCAGCTTGGACGTGCGATTAGGCGTAGTTGGGCTGGTCCTGGACGCTTGGAACGTTGCAGATTCCTACGGGAAGTTGGATGAGGAAAAGGAAGGGCCGGCCGGACGTCGCCATCTGAGTCTGGGAGCCGCGCTTGCAGGATTTGCTGGAACCAGCGTTGAATTGACCGGATTAGCTCTGGGGAAGTCGATGTGGGGGCGAACAGCGCTATCCTCCGAGATTCGATTTGGTGCGTTGCAAGTGTCCACGCGGGCGGGAATGGTAGGGTTCTTTGGAAAGCTGCTAGGGGCTGTGGGGGGGCTGCTGGGTGCAGTGATTGATGGATGGAAAGCCTATGATGCGTACAAACGAAATGACGTTCCGATGGTTGCGTTCTATACCGTAACTGCGATATCCGGGGCTGTCGTGGCTATATTGATGCTGGCTGGCGTGATGACGGCTGGTGTAGGATTTATTGTGCTTCTGGTTCTAGGGCTTATCAGCATGCTTGGCGAGTGGCTTATTAATTTGATTCGAGATGACAAGATCGAGCGTTGGCTTGATATGACGCCGTTCGGCGTTCATAACCATGGCTCATTTGATTCGGTCGATACACAAGATGAGGCGTACAATGCAATGCTTCCCGCTGGAGCTTGACGGATGAGTCAGTTCGCAGGTTGGCTTGCGCAGCGATATCGCAACAATCGTCCATTGACGGAGTACGAGATCGCCGCAGACGTTCGTAGATTCGATTCGTCAATAATGATGCCGCTGGACCAAGGTATCATTTACCTTGATGATGAGTGTATTGAGTACGTGGATCGCCATTTCCTGTATCGCGGCTGGGCTGCAATGTGGGGCGGGGTAATTCTCGGTCTTGTACTCGCATTCGTTCTGGCGATTGTGTATGCAACCTTGGAAATGCATGCCGAAGGGAAGTCCGTAAGTCAGGAGATGACGATCACGGTCGGTGTGCTCGGTGTACTGATGCTCGGTTTCGTCATCTTTACTTATTGGATGCTTCTCGGCAGAGATATCTTCAGATATCAGTACTACCCGGTCCGATTCGATCGCCGTGAGATGAAGGTCCACATCTTTACTGGCGGGAGGGAAGGTATCGTTTCAGCGCCATGGTCAGATGTCCGCTTCGTCATCGGGAGGGACAAGTCCGCGGGGCCTGATGATGCGGCAACGTATGACCTTCGAGGCCTGGTCATGGATGGAGACAATGTCGTTAACACCTTTGCAGTCGGCTCGGATAACGGCAGCAACCCCGGCATCACTCTCGCACATTGGGAGATGATCAGGCGCTTTATGGAGGAAGGGCGCTCCGCGCTTCCGTTCCCGCCGTTGCAACTCTACACCTCAGTGGTGCCGAGCTTCCGCAACGCCTTCATCATTCATGTCTCTTCTGCGGGCGCAGGGCTGATGTGGATTGCACTGCCGCTGACGTTGCCCTGGGCGCTGTTCCGCTTCCTGGCGATGAAGCTGTGCAGGAAGCCGGTCTGGCCCGCCTCTGTGCTCGGACGTGGAGCATCTGCGACTTCCGGAATGCCCCCGCTCCGCGCACCTGCTGTCTATGGGCGCGTGAATCGAGAAGGGGGGCGGGCGGATGAGATGGAGCGCTTCTGGAAAGAGTCGATTGCGGCCGCGAAGGCCCGCAATGACGAGGTGCGGAGGCAACTCCAGCAGGCGTCAATCAGCGCTTGATGAGATGCATGCCACGGCAAAGCCGTGGCATGGTCGGGGTAGGAACCCGCACGGCAACCCAAATGTATACGGTCTGGATGTGCGGATTCTCTGCAGGTCGGATTTCCTAGCCGCAGGAGAGCGTCTCGTGCGTCGATCCTCATGTTGCCCAGGGTGTAGCGTCTGGATAATGTGTCCCACTGGTGCATCCACTTCGACGTATGTCGACGTGATCGACCGCTGTTTCCGCCTGCGCGGTCTGACAGCTAGTATGCCGCGAAAGGAAGTTGGCACGTTGCAGGGACCTGCAGTTGCGAATGCGAGCCGCTGATCGCGATGGTGGGCGTCGCGGCTTTAGGCACAGGGAGCGCGAAGATGACGCTCTCGCCACGTCTGCGCTGTCGAGTGATGTCCTCATTGAGCCGCATTTTCAAGGAAGCTGGTCTGGAAGTTGCCCATCTGGTTGATGACCGAATGAATATCGAAGTAATGGATATGGAGAGGCCAGTGCTCGGCCGCGGCGGAAAGATGTACCCACTGCTCCTCCGTCGTGCCGAAAATGGTGGTCCTGACTTTGTTCTTGACATCAATGAGGAGGTTCTGGTCGCCGCACCTGATGTCAACGCAATTTCTGCAGGAAAGGGTGTCGCCGTGATCCTGCTGTTTGCGATTGCTTTGGTCATCGGTGTCCTGATAGGGTTTCTGCCGAAATTTCTAGAGCATGCATCCGAGCTCAAGTTTCCATTGGTTCTGATCTTTCTCACTGTCATCCTCGGCGTAGCGGTGAGCGTCAACGTATTTAGGGCCGTGCGCAGTGGTAATCGATTGGAGCCTGTAGTTTTCAATAGGACTGATCAGACGGTCACTCGCTACAGTCAAGAAGGTGCTGCTTCGTACAGGTGGCAGTCACTGAGGCCATTCATTCGCATCATTCAGATCGTGCACACTGCGGGTGGCTCGGTTACGTATCAATTGATCCTGGCGGAGGTGGACGATGAGACCGGCGTGGTCCGCTCGGAATTCGTTGCTGGTAAAGGCGATCTGATTGGCGCTGGCGCAAATCGCTATGGTTTCTATCAGCGTTTCATGGAGGGTCCCCTTTCGGGCCTGCCTGCGTTTCAGTTGGCTGCGCTTCGCATGGATTGGTTCAAGCGCATGGCGGTAAGCATCTGGATGTTGGAGGCGACCCGCAAGCGGCTGCTGGGTGAACGATCTTGGACGCTACTTACTACGCTCTTGAGCGTGTCTTGGATCGCTCTGTTGGCGCCGTTTCAAGTGCCCGAGCTGATCGGCGCCTGGATCTCCAGGGGGCCATACGGTTTGAAGGAGTGTGGCCCTTGGCCCGGGCGCTTTGAAGCGTTGAAGAACGACTCGATCCTGAAATCGAAGGCCGAACACTATGGGGAGGTGACGCCCATGGCAAAGAGAATAATCATCATCTCGCTGGTGTTTGGAGCGTTGGTATGGGTGCCACTCTTCTTGCTTCTGTGCGTTGCGGTGCGCGGTTGAGGCATTGATTTATTATTCGCGCCCTCACTCAAAAGAGTGCCTGACCGGCGAAATCTTTACCGGCTGATGGCCCTGCTATTTTGGGGGTGGGTCAGGTCACTCAAGTGAGTTGCCCTGCAGACTACCCATCTGATCGTTGATGCCTTTCTGCGTATGGAAGATCGTGCGTACAGGGAGGGGGCATCAAGGGCTTTCACTCAAGCAGAATGGCGTGAAGCGCCTGATGGTCGGAAGCGGAAGCTATTCTCAGGCTGGCTGGTTCCCCGCGGGGCGGGGCGATATGCGAGTGTGGCAGCATCTGTGGACCAACCAGAGTGAAGAGCTATTGCGCGTGCTTCAATCTACGGCTCAACAGTGGCAATCAGTGGTAGCTACGCGGTCGGCACCGTGGCTGGCAGCGGTGTGTCCAAGGTGGGTGCCGATGCGCCTATGGTGGCACGCGCGGGCGCAGGTATCATCCAGGCAAAGGAAGTTGCTAGAACACGGCTGAAGATCGCCCGGCGATGAGGATTGACGTGTATACAGGTTGGCTGACGAAATTCAGGACAAACAGGCCGATTGATGCGATTGAGCGACTGGAGAGGCTGCCGCGGGAGCGAGATGAACGTTGCTCCGAGCGGCACTGTGTAATCAGTCTTAATTCCACTTACATGGATGTAATCGATCGCCGCTATCGTCTGAGAGGCATGGTTGGTACAACGGTTGCAACGTTGGTATGTAGTGCGATGGCGCTGTTTGGTCTTTGGATGCTTTCTTTCTGGGTGCCAAACGCTCGGCCGGATGGCGTCTATGATTGGCGGGTCGCCGCTGTGTTTCTTTTGATCTTTGTTGGTCAGTGGCCCCTGGTTTGTTGGCTCACCTTTGGGCAAGATTTTTTTTCCTGCAAGTACTATCCAGTCAGGTTTAATAGACGAACGCGGATGGTGCATGCCTTCGTTGGAGGTGGTGACGGAGGCGTAGTCAGCGTCCCCTGGGAAGAGGCGTACTTTCACTTGGGTCACGGGGATCGTGAGAAGTACTTGCGTGATATTCGGGTGCACGTAATGGACGGTGATGTGGTGCGCCGCACTTTCGCCGTTGGTCACTACTTTGATGATGAGAAGAAGGTGAGGGAGATATGGGAGTTCATCCGGCGTTATATGGATGAGGGGCCGGAGCATTTGATTGACCCAGTGGCACCGCGGCGATTGAACCTCTCCGTGGCAGATTCCTGGAAGAATTGCTATTTGACCGTGGTTATAAGTCTTGGTGAGTCCCTGCTTCAGTTGAGATGGCTGCTTATGCCTTTCCTCATTCCTCTGGTAGCGTGCCGCTGGCTTGTACTAAAAAGTAGCAAAGCGCCCACCTGGCCAGCGTATGTCAGGAAGGAATCAATGATTGACGCAGATGACCCGAACATTTGGCGAGAGCCTGACTATGTCGGCCAGTTCCATGAAGGTGAACGCTTCTGAACGAAATTCAGCGTCGATTTTCGACGTGCGCACCCCACGATCGGCCAGTAGCCTCTGTGAAGGCATCAAAATCCTCAATCGACACTTTGTGGGCCATGATCGAGAAGCTGTCCAGCGTGATCCTCCGGAGGACGTCATCATTCATTGCACCGCAGTAGGGCAGCTTGTCTTCGTTGTGCACGGGGACAAAGTCGTCCATGAGGAACGAACCACGGGTCCGCCACGATCTTCTGCTGCGTAGTTGCACCGGCGCCGCGCTTCGCCGCGGATGAGAGTGCTTCCCCTCTGGCGGATGCGGATGCAGTGAACGGTAGGATGGCCAACAGAGCTGCGGTCTGGAGCGAGAGCGTGAACATGAGAGATTTCATTGACCCAGTCCCGCACGCTGGCGCGCCTGCCCAGCCAGCTCATCCAGACCGGGCACGGTGCGCACTTGTGCAGCCCTCGCGATGACGCCACGAAGCCACCCAGTAACTCAATCCCGTGTCATGCTCACCGGGGGCGCTGAAAGGAGAATCGATGTTCACCGGATGGATGCGTGAGTTTCCCCTGGGGCGTGGGCTTTCTCCACATGAGGACGCCTCGCGTTTCGATACCCATGCCCCCCAATCCGTGACGCCTGCCGAACACGCCTGCCTGGTCCGCTTCAATTCGACCTGCATCGAGCTGATCGATCGCCGCTTCCGTCTGCGGGGAATGGTGTCGACCACGGTAGTCCTGCTTGGCGCGCTGGGGCTGTTCCTGCTCGGCTTCTTCCTGCTCTTCACTCTGGTCATCCCCAACCTGGAGGGGGACATATGGGACTGGGTGATGTACGGCATGGTGGGCGCGTGCGTGGTCGGTGCCCCCGCACTGTTCTGGCATATCACCCTCCGATACGAGTTCTTCACCTACGTCTGGTACCCGACGAGATTCAACCGGCGCAACCGGAAGGTCTACTTCTTCATGGGCGGGAAGGAGGGCGCGGTATCCGTCCCATGGGATGAGGCCGTCTTCTACATCGGGCGAGGAACCAGCGAGGAGTTCCTGCGTGACCTGCGGTGCAGTGTCGTTGAGGATCATGTCGTCAAGCGGACCTTCGCTGTCGGTCACTACTTCGATGACGAGTTGAAAATACGTGGCATCTGGGAGTTTGTCCGCCGCTACATGGAAGAAGGGCCTGCCGAGGTGGTCGACACCATCGACGGCAGGCAGATGAACCTTTCGGTCAAGCCTTCTCTGCGCAACTGCTATCTGTTCGTGGTCGCCAGCCTTGGACCCGCCATGCTGAGTGCCCGGTTCATGCTTATGCCACTGCTGCTGCCCTTGGTGCTCTGCCGGTGGCTGGTTCTGAAGTCCTGCCGTGTGCCAGTGTGGCCGCAATGGGTGCAGGATGAGTGCGAGATCGACGCGAATGACCCTCTGAGGCTGGCCGAGCCTGAGGTCATGGCGCAGTCGGAGTGGGATCGTCGTTCAACTCGATCAGGATAATGCCGCAGATGAGTCAGTTCGCCGGCTGGCTTGCCCAGCGCTATCGCAACAACCGCCCCCTCTCCCAATATGAAGAAGGTGCCGATGTGCGCCAGTTCGACTCTTCGGCGTTTACGCCGATCAACAAGGGCGTCATCGGATTGGATGCTGACTCCATGGAGTATGTGGATCGGCATTTCTTATACCGCGGATGGGCTCTGATGGGTGGCAGCGTCTTTGTGGTGCTGGGTGCAATCTTCATCATTGCGATGCTGCACGCGGCTATCTCCACCGAGAACAAAGCTCAGTCACTTGATGCCATCTATGCTGCCGTCGGCGTTAGCACCCTGGCTCTCGCGTTTGTCGGATTTGTCTTCTGGATGCTGATACTGCGGGACATCTTCCGCTACCAGTACTACCCCATCCGCTTTGACCGAACAACGCACCAGGTGCATGTCTTCACAGGCGGACGCAACAAGGTGATTTCAGCGGCCTGGTCGGATGTCCGCTTCATCATTGGCAGGGACAAGCCCGCTGGGCCCGGTGAGGACTACACCTACGATCTCAGGGGCCTGGTGATGCGCGGCGATCAGGTCGTGCACACCTTTGCGGTAGGCTCGGATTGCGGTTCGAACCCTGCCGTCGTGCTCGCGCACTGGGAAATGATCCGGCGCTTCATGGAGCAGGGGCGTTCCGCGCTTCCGTTCCCGCCGTTGCAGCTCTACACCTCAGTGGTGCCGAGCTTCCGCAATGCGTTCATCATTCATGTCTCTTCTGCGGGCGCAGGGCTGATGTGGATTGCACTGCCGCTCACCTTGCCCTGGGCGCTGTTCCGCTTCCTTGCGATGAAGCTGTGCCGCAAGCCGGTCTGGCCGGCGGCCGTGACCCGACGCGGAACATCCGAGCCTTCCGGTACGCCGCCGCTGCGTGCGCCGGCCGTATACGGGCGAGTGGATCATGCGGGCGGCCGGGCGGATCAGATGGAGCGATTCTGGAAGGAATCGATCGCTGCTGCGAAGGCCCGCAACGATGAAGTGCGGCAGCAGTTGAAGGAACGTGCGGCTGAGGGGAGGTGACGAAGGTGTCCGGATTCAAGGTACTTCCAGAACAGAACGGGTCTTGGGGGCATTTCCTGCAGGAGGTGGGTCTGCCGGGACGCGCATCCACGGGCCCGGGTCGCGCGGTTCAATGGATTGGCGAGAGCTGCTTGGCGTTCGCAGCCTGGAAGCGACCCTCGAATCGCGGCTTTCTGTTCGTGCTGTCACTGGTGGCCCTGCTACCGCTGTTTAGCATGGCGATGGATGTCGCGCTGAAGATCAGAAGCTGGACGCACGGCTGGCCGCATTTGTTGCTGCTGGTCGCGCTGTTTGTTGCCGGCATGATCGGCTGCCTGGCATCGGTGTTTCATCTGTATCGCAAGCCTGCTGAGCCGCCGATGGTACTCAGCCGCCGGCTTAGAAAGTTCTTTTACTGGGTGGACAAAAAAAGTGGCTGGGTAAGTCTGGATTACGATGCTGCGGTACCCATCAGTAGGTGGGACCTCGTCCGTGGCAAGTATGTCTCCGCGCCAGTCCAGGTGCTCGCTGTTGTTGAGTTGACGCCAGGCAGTCGCCAGATCGACAAATTCCTGCCCCTGTCGGAGCCGGAGCTCAACGACGCAGGTCCCGAAGAGCTTTGGGAATTCCTTCGGCACTATATGAACGGGGACTTGCGAACGCTTCCTCCGGTTGCCTTCGCTCTGTCGCCGGCTGGGGTGCAGGCGGATCTGGCACGAATGGAGCGGCTCGTCGGTCCCTGGATTGATCGTGACCATCGTGTCAAAGGGCTATCTGCCTGGTTGCCTATCCTGTTCCTGGGCAGCCTCATCTTCTGGTTCGAACTGGCGGGATTCTGGCTGCTGCGTCGTGCCCCTCGTGTTGCTTGGCCCGATGCGCTGGCCGAGGAGTTGGACTCCCTGGCGACGAAGGCATTGCTCAGCCCGAGCGCGCACCCACAACAGCGGACAGGTGGCGCGCTATGGGCTCGCTGGTTGCTGCCGGCACTGCTTAATGCAGTGATCGTGCTCGCGCCGATGGTTCTGCTGACGCTTCTGCCATGGACCACCGGCAGCTCATGAAGCCCAGCAGGTGGAAACCTGATCGTGCTCTCGCCCAGCTAATGTGTCGTGACGTAGTACACGGCAAAAAGAGCGGCGCCATGGAGCCCAGTAGCGGGCTGATGGCGAACCAGCGCTTGGCCTTCGACTGCCAGGCTGAAAAGCGTGCGAGGTAGTGGTACATCGAGTGCGAGGCCAGGTAGAACACGCCAAGCACCAGCGCAATGTAGACAAGTCTGATCGGTTCGATCTTCACGGGCATCCGTTCCCGCAGAGTCGAGCATGGCTCGACTCTACAAAAACGCGTCACATCGCCGGGCAGGCCGGATCTTTCCCGCTCACCGCCGCGCAGATGCGGCGGCGGCAGTCCACGCCCTTCAGCGAGGTCGGGCTGGGGCAGGCGCGCAGCTGAGCCTGGATGTTCGACTCGGTCGATGCGGACTTCTTGCTGGCCACGCGCTCGAAGGCGGCGCGCTCGTCTTCAGTGCGTTTCCGTTGGTCGGCCTCGATCTGTGCGATCAGGTCGTCCATGCTTTGCGGTTGGGCATTGGCCTTCGTTTTGGCCTTGGCCTTGTCCTCTTCCTTGATGATGCCGAGCAGGGTGCCGAGCAGGTTTTCATCGCCGTTGCTCTTTGCGTCGCTCTGCGTTGCAGCACGCGAAGTGCGTGCCGCAGGCGCAGGACTGCGTGCGGCCGCCCCGCTCGCTGCAGTCGCCGCCGATGGGGCCGCAGCGACCGAAGCGGCATCAGCGGATGCAGGCGCTGTGTCTGCGGCAGGTGCAGGCAGGGCCGGCTCACCGGCGGTGGCCGGCGCATCGACGATCATGGCAGCGCCGTCACGCGGGGCGCCCGCCGGAATGTCCGGGTGCCCGGTGGCATGGGCCGGATCCGGTGTGAGCGAATACTCGCTCGGTTCCGGATAATCGCTGCTGCCGGAGAAGCCCCAGACGGCCAGCCCGGCAAGGGCGACGACAACGGCGCCGATGCCCAGCCATAGCCCCAGGCGTCGATTGCCACCGGCCGACGCGCGCGCAGCACGAGGGGACGCGGTTGCCTGCCGGCCCTCCATGTCTGCCAGAATACGGCCCGAATTCGGGGCCTGGCCCTTCGCCTGCGCTCCCCCTGAGAGCAGACTTGGCCGATTGATTCCGCCATTATTCAAGTGCATCCAGCCCTTGGTTTGACTCGGCATCTGCCGAAGCGAATTTCCGCATTCTTAGTGAAAGGCGGTGGGGCGTCAACCAGATTACGAGTCAAGGAGGACCGGTGTTGCCAATCGTGGTTGCTGCCATTGCCGTTGTCGCACTTGTGGCGGCGGTGTGCTGGGTGTTGCTGTTTCCCGAGACCGTGGAATCGCTGCGCCAGGCACTGTCGCGCCGCTTGGGCGGATTCCGTCGCAAGGCGGGTCGGGTGGGCGACAAAGTCGGTCATGGGGTTACCCGGGTGCGCAGTGGGGTTCGTGAAGAAGCCGGCGCTGCACACAGTGCCCTTCGGCGGCATTGGCCGATTATGGCGATTGCGGCAGCGGCGCTGCTGATTCCTCCAACTGTGATATTGATCACACGTCAGACGGTGGTGCTCGAAGATTTTCGCGGCGATGATCTGGCGGAGTCGAGTTCGATGGTCGCCCAGCTGCTGCGGGGGGAGCGCCTGACCCCGCCGCCGCCGCCGCCGCCGGAAGTCTTCACCACCGCCGAGGTGCGCCGCCTGCGGCCTGAAATCGTGACGGCAGACCGCAAGTGGGATCAGATCGATGCCGATCTGCAGCAGCGCGTGCTGGCCATCTATGAGGTGATGCGCCGCCAGTACGGTTACGAGATGGTGCTGATCGAGGGTTACCGCAGTCCGCAGCGGCAGGCCGAGTTGATGGCCGGAGGCAAGGCGACACGTGCCGGCGCCTGGCAGAGCTGCCATCAATATGGGCTGGGCGTGGACAGCGCACCGATCCGGGATGGCAAGCTGCAGTGGGACATGAACGACGAGTGGACCAAGCGTGGTTACTTCCTGTACGGCGAGCTGGCTGAACAGGCAGGCCTGGACTGGGGTGGAAACTGGCGCAGCATCAAGGATTATGTTCACGTGGAAATGACAGCGCGTTGCCGCGCGGCCCGTGCGGCCAAGCGTGAAGAACTGTCACGCCAAGGGTGATAACCGCATGGCGGTGCTGGTATGGTTACCGCGATGATCTGGGTCGCCGGGGAACAGGGGGCGATGGAGCGCCAGGTCACACAGGATCAAGGAGCATGATGGATGGCACGACCGTTTATCGTCGTCGGTGACAAGCTCAGCCACGGAGGCAGCGTGGTGGCAGGCACCGGCCAGACCGATATCAATGGCAAGGCGGTGGCCCGGGTGGGCGACCGTGCAGTCTGCGCCGTGCATGGCGCAACCTCGATCGTCAGTGGTGACGCAACCGTCGTGATCGATGGTCAGCCGGTGGCGCGCGATGGCGACCGCACGGCGTGCGGAGCGACGCTGATGGCGTCACAGGCCACCACTGGCCTGCGCTGAACGACGCGGTCGACGGGAGCAGCGCATGGAGCACGGCAACTGATGGCGGGATGGCTGGGCAAGGCAGCGTCGGTGGTGATGGTCTTCATCGCCACCTGGGGCGCGACGATTCTTTACTGGCGCAACAGCGGCACGGTACCGACCGGCATGCAGATGCTGGCCTATCTGGGGCTGCTGCCGGTGGGGCTGAGTGGTGCCGGCTTCATGCTGCGCAACGCCGCGCGGCGCGGCGCCGATGTGGCGTTGCAGAAAGCCGGTGAGGATCGTTCCGGCCCGGCCCCGGCCGAACGCGAGAGTGTCGCTGGCGCCCCGTCGGGCGTGCCTGCCGTTGCGTTGCTGGCCGGCCACCTGCGCCTGGGCATGGACCTCGATGCGCAGGCCCTGCTGGCGGCTGCGGCGGCGCCACCGCGCCCGGTGCTCGACGGGCGTTTCCGCGACAACTACAACCTGCCGGTGCGGATGAGCGCAGCACCGGATCTGGACGAATTCGAAGTCCTGCAGGTGCGCCAGGACGGTATCGATACCGCTGCGCACGAACGGCGTGCACTGGCGCTGCTGCGGCCGGTGCTGGAACGCCTGCTGGAGGCCGTCTTCACGGCCCTGCCGGAGATCGAAGCCTCCGAAGAGGTGGTGGTGGCCGGCCTGCGCCGCCGCGATGAGCAGCGCGTTGAGAATATCCTCACCCTTGAATTGCTGGTGCCGGGCAGCTGGTCCGATGGTTTGCGCCCGTGGGTACAGGAGTGGCTGCAGCAACAGGCGCGTAATGCCGGCCTCGATGCGCGCCGCTTCGACGTGCGCATTGCCGTGCTGGATGGCGCGCGCGAGGTGTGGCCGCATGTGCAACGGGTCATCGATGCGCTGGCGTCGTCGCCGACGCCACGCTGGCACCTGCTGTTGGCGGCCGCGTCCAGCATCGATGCCGGCATCGTCTCGGCCTGGCAGTCGGCCGGGGTGCTGGCGACGGCGCAGCGCACCGATGGCCACGTACCCGGTGAAGGCGCAGCGGGCGTGTTGCTGGCCAGCCAGGCTGCTGCACGTGAAGGCGACGCCCGGCTGTGGCGACCCCAGCTGGTCAGTGCCGAGCAGGTCGAGGGGCAGCGCCCGGCAGAACAGCGTCGGCAGCTGGCGGCGCTCGCCACCCAGTGGCATGCATCACTGGCGACCGATGGCGCCCAGGCCCAGTTCGTACTGCACGACGCTGACCACCGGGGCGACCTGATGGTGGATGCCGCTGCCATCGCTGCCACCCTGGCACCCGATCTCGATTTCAGTCCGCAGAGCCTGGCGCTGGCCATCAGCGCCGGCGAACTGGGCCCGGCGCTGCCGCTGGCCCAGCTGGCGCTGGCCCACGCGCAGCTTCAGCGCCAGAGCGAACCTGTGCTGCTGCTCGGTGTCGCCGACAACCAGCAGCGCCTGTTCGGGCTGGTCGATCCTCTTCCTTCCCCGACGCTGACGGCCGAGGCGCCGTCCGCTCCCTGACCCCTGGATCCCTGCATGAGTTTGAGCAATTTCAGCTACTACCTGCGCGACTACCGTCTGTGGATGGTGATCGGCCTGGTCGGTGCCGCTGCGCTGGCCCACTACGGCGAGGCCGAGGCACGGCAGATCGGCATCTGGGTCGCCATCGTGCTGGCCGGCCTGCTGGTGCTGGCGCTGCTGGTCTGGGTCGTCAAGCGGATGCTTGCCCGGCGCGCCGCCAAGCGCGTGGAGGCGATGGTCAAGGACGAGGCGGACAAGGCGGTAGCCAGCGCGCAGCCGGCACAGCGCGCCGATACCGAAGCGCTGCGTACGCGCATGATGGATGCGGTCAAGCAGATCAAGTCCTCGCGGATGGGGGTGCTGAAGGGCAACGCCGCGCTGTACGAACTGCCCTGGTACGTGATCATCGGCAACCCGGCGGCCGGCAAGAGCACCGCGATCCTCAATTCGGGCCTGCAGTTCCCGTTCGAGGACAACCGCGGCAACGTCGTGCAGGGCATCGGCGGTACCCGCAACTGCGACTGGTACTTCACCACCAACGGCATCGTGCTCGACACCGCCGGCCGTTACTCGGTCAGCGTCGAGGACCGGCTGGAGTGGCTGACCTTCCTCGGCCTGCTGAAGAAGAACCGCCCGCGTGCACCGATCAATGGCGTGATCATCGCCGCCAGCCTGGCCGAGCTGTCCGGCAGCAAGCCGGAGTTCGCCATCGAACTGGCCAAGAACCTGCGCCAGCGCGTGCAGGAAATCACCGAGCGCCTGGAAGTATTCGCGCCGGTGTACGTGCTGTTCACCAAGGCCGACCTGATCGCCGGGTTCAGTGAATTCTTCCGCAATCTCGACCCGGGCGAGCGCGAGCATGTGTGGGGCGCGACGCTGCCGTTCGACGTGCAGCAGCAGGGTGACGCGCTGGCCGCCTTCGACAGTCATTTCGATGAACTGGCCGAAGGCATCAAGGAAATGAGCCTGACCCACATGGCGATGCAGCGTGGCCGTGAGGTCTCGCCGGGCCTGCTGTCGCTGCCGCTGGAGTTTGTCGGCATCAAGCCGGCGCTGCGCACCTTCATCGCCACCCTGTTCGAAGACAACCCCTACCAGTTCAAGCCGGTGTTCCGCGGCTTCTACTTCTCCAGCGCGCTGCAGGAAGGGCGCTCGGTGCACCACGCCTCCGAGCGCGTCGGCCGCCAGTTCAACCTGGAGCGCGGCTCGAACGTGGACGAGGCGCCGACCGGGCATACCGCGTTCTTCCTGAAGGACCTGTTCCGCAAGGTCATCTTTGCCGACAAGGAACTGGTGCGGCAGTATTCCAGCCCGCACCAGAACCGCCTGCGCTATGGCGTGTTCCTGGGCGCGGTGGGCGTGCTGGCCCTCGCGCTGGGCCTGTGGACGTGGTCGTACACCACCAATGCGCAGCTGGTTGCCAATGCGACCAAGGATCTGGACCAGGCCGTGCGCGTGCAGAAGGACCGCATGGACCTGAAGTCACGTATCGATGCGTTGCTGCTGCTGCAGGATCGCATGGAGCAGCTGGACCGCTATGGCAAGGAAGGGGGCATCACCACCCATCTGGGCCTGTACCAGGGCACGGCCATCCGCGAGAAGCTGCTGCGCGAGTACAACCACGGCATGCAGCAGGTGATGCTGGCGCCGACCGTATCGAACCTGGAGAACTATCTGGGCCAGGTGGTCGCCGAGCGCGACAAGCTGGGGCAGGGCACCAGCAGCGCTGCCGAGAGCGAGGTGCTGTACCAGAACGCGTCGCCGACCAGCACCAACGATGCCTACAACGCGCTCAAGACCTACCTGATGCTGGGCAACCCCAAGTATGTGGAGGGTGCGCACCTGTCGCAGCAGCTGACCCTGTTCTGGCGCACCTGGCTGGAAGCCAACCGCGGGCAGATGAGCCGCGAGGAAATGGTCCGCGCGGCTGAGAAGCTGATGACCTTCTACGTGGCGCAGGCGGGCCAGCCGAGCTGGCCGCAGGTGCAGAACAAGGTCACCCTGGTGTCCGACACGCGCCAGGCACTGGGCCAGGTGATGAAGGGCCAGCCGGCGATGGAGCGCGTGTACGCGCAGATCAAGGCCCGTGCCGGTGCACGCTTCACCACCACCACGGTCGACAGCCTGATCGGCGTCGAGCGCAACGGCCGCATGATCAACGGCAACTACGCCATTTCCGGTGCGTTCTCGCGCAAGGCGTGGGAAGAGTACGTGCAGGATGCAATCAAGGAAGCGGCCAACACGCAGCTGAGCACCACCGACTGGGTGCTGGGGACCACCGAGCAGAGCGATCTGTCGCTGGCCGGCAGCCCGGAGCATGTCTCGCGCGAGCTGGTGAACCTGTACAAGAACGACTATGCCCGCGAGTGGACCCGGTTCCTGCAGGGCCTGAGCGTGGCGGAGTTCAGCACCTTCGACGAGGCGGTCGCACGCATCAACAAGCTGGGCGATGCCAGCAATTCGCCGCTGCGCGTTCTGCTGGAGCGCATCAACGAAGAGACCGTGTGGGACAACCCGCAGGCGCTGGCCCGCTCCAGCAAGGCGCGCAAGGGCTTCGTCGCCTGGTTCCAGCGCACCATCCTGCGCAAGGACCCGGCCGCCGCGGCTGCGGCGCCGCCGGTGGGCCCGATCGGCAAGGCGTTCGAGGGCATTGCCCGCTTGACCAGCGAGCGCGGTGACCAGCCGGCCGTGATCACGGCCTACTTCGACACGCTGGCCAAGCTGCGCGCGCGTCTGAACGCGATCAAGAGCCAGGGCGAAATCGGGGTCGCTACCCGCAAGCTGATGCAGGACACCTTCAGCAACGAAGGTTCCGAACTGAGCGTGGGCCTGGCGCTGGTCGATGAGCAGGTGCTGACCGGTCTGGACGAGAAGCAGCGTGAAGCGCTGCGTCCGCTACTGCTGCGCCCGCTGACCCAGACCTTCGGCACGTTGATCGCGCCGACCGAGAATGAAGTCAACAAGACCTGGAAGGCGCAGGTCTATGATCCCTTCAAGGCACGCATCGGCCAGCAGTACCCGTTCAACCTGAACTCCGACGTCGACGCGGCGCCGAGCGACATTGCTGGCATCTTCGGCGCCAGCGGCAGCATCGCGGCCTTCAACAAGGAGGCACTGGGCACGCTGGTGATCCAGCGTGGCCCGCTGCTGGAGACCCGCCGCTGGGCGGGGCAGGGCGTGAACCTGTCGGCCGAACTGGTGGCCAACTACGGCAACTGGGTGAGTGGTTCGGCGGCCGGTGCGGCGCAGGACACCACGATCTTCGAGATCCTGCCGGCACCGGCGGCCGGCGCGCTGGAATACACCATCGAGATCGATGGCCAGGTGCTGCGCTATCGCAACACGCCACCGCAGTGGACGACCATGCAGTACCCGAACGTCGGCCAGGTGCCGGGCGTGAAGATCACCGCGGTGACCGGCGATGGCAGGACGGTGGAAGTGTTCAGTGCGCCGGGTTCGAACGGCGTCAACCGCCTGATGTCGGCCGGTCAGGTCGAGCGCCTGGATGACTCCAGCCGCATTACCTGGACGGGCAACGGTGTGTCGGTACCGGTGGAGATGCGCATCGTCCGTCGTGCCGGTGAGGCCGCACAGGGCGGAGGCGACTGGCAGCGCGGGCTGCAGTTGCCCGAACGCGTTGCCGGGGGCGAGCCCGCTGCGCAGGCGGCACCCGCTGCTGCGCCGGCAGCGACGCCGGCTCCGGCCGCTGGAGGTGCCCGATGAGCCGGGTGGTCAGCGCGGGCGTGTCCTATTTCGGCAAGGTGCCCTCGCGCGGCGATTTCGTCCGCGCGGCCGACAACCACCAGCTGCTGGGCTGGCTCGACCGCTGGGCCGGCGAGAGCCTGGAACTGCTGAGCCAGAGCCCGGACTGGAAGCAGCGCTACGACGAAGCGCCGGAAATCCACTACGCCTTCCTGGGCTCGCGCAGCAAGATGGTGTTGTGCGGCCACTTCCTGGCCAGCCGCGACGCGTCCGAGCGGCGCTTCCCGCTGCTGTCGGCGTTGCGCCTGGATGCGCCTGAGCCATTGCCGTTCATCGGCCGCAGTCCGTTGGCCATGTCCAACGCCTGGTCGGGCCTGGCCAGGCTCGCACGCCAGGCCTACCAGGACAGCGACGCAGCGCAGGCGCTGGCACAGCTGGCCGACGCCCGTTTCAGCATCAGCACCGACCCGGGTGACTACAACGGCAGCTTCCAGGATTTCCTCGAGAACACCACGGTGGCCGATCTGGAGCAGCGCCTGCGCGAGTCCGGCCACGGTGACGTGGCACTGCGCCAGGTGCTGCCCGCGCTGGGCCTGCTGCTGCAGCCGGTGCTCAGTGGTGGCGATGTCAACATCGACAAGGCGCTGGTGTTCCCGCTGGTGCGCGATCCGGCCTATCGCCCGCTGGTGGCAGCGTTCTGGCTGGACCTGCTGTCAAGTTTCGTCGCCCGTGGCGATTTCGAACTTGCCGTATTGATCCGCAACGACGCTGCGCCAAGCATGATCGTCGGCTTCAACGGCGCTGATCGCCAGGTGCTGCGCGCCGTGCTGGATCCGGCCGAGGCGGGCGACTTCCTGATCCGCATCCAGCATTCGGAGTGGGTGGACGACTACCTGCGCGGCGACTACAACCTCAACCGCTTCGGCAGCTTCCTCGATCGTGACGACCTGGCTCTGGCCACCGCACGCAAGCTGTTCGGCGAGACTTTCCTGGGAACCTGACGATGCGCCTGTGCAAACCTCTCCATCTCATGCTGCCGCTGCTGCTGGTGGCCGTGCCGCTGGCCGCGCAGAACGCGCCGGCAGCGGCCGCCGGCGAGCGTCCGGTGGTCATCGAAGGCGTGGTGCCTGACCAGGCGACCAAGGCCAAGCTGCTCAACAACCTGCGCGCGGTCTATGGCGCCGAGCGGGTGGTCGACCGCATCCAGGTGGAAACCATCGCCACGCCGCCGAACTGGGGCGACTATGTTTCCGGCATGATCAATCCGGGCCTGAAGCGGGTGTCGCCCGGAAAGCTGGAGGTCAATGGCCAGGCGGTGCGCATTACCGGTGAAGTCGGCAACGAAGCCCTGCGCCAGCAGGTCGCCAGTGACCTGAGCCTGGCCAGCAACACCAGTTACACGGTGACCAACGCGCTGAAGGTGGGCTCGCAGCAGAACGTGCTGGACCAGACCCTGGCCAACCGCATCATTGAATTCCAGAGCGGCAGCGCGCGCCTTACGCCGTTCGGCATGAGCATCCTCGACGAGATGGTGGCGAAGATGGCGCAGATGCCGGACAGCCGGTTCCTCATCATCGGCCACACCGACAATGTCGGCCAGCGTGAGTCCAATCTCACGCTCAGCCATGCACGTGCGCTGGCGGTGAAGAACTACATGATGTCCAAGGGCATCCCTGGCAGTCACATGGACGTGCTGGGCAAGGGCCCGGATGAGCCGGTGGCGGACAACACCAGCAACGACGGCCGTGCGCGCAACCGCCGGATCGAGTTCAAGATCCAGTAACTGCGCCCGGGGAGCCGGTCAGGCTCCCCTGCCGCGGCGCGCAGCTCAGTCTTCTGGATTGACGTCCAGCATTTCTTCCATCTGTTCCAGCGTGCCGTGGTCCTTGATGACCCGCTTGAGCCAGACGTGCAGCGGCATCTCGCCCCAGCGCGCTGCCTTTTCCGCCAGATAGGCGACCGGGCTGTGCGGCTCGGTACGGCGGAAGAACTCGGCGACCTGGCGAAGCTGCTGCAAGGCTTCCTTGCGCGAACTCGGCGCACCGGCGGGGCCGCGCGAGGGCGCAGCCGGCGTCGCCTCGAACGTGGGGGCGTCTTCGGCGAAATGGCTGTTACTGAACGGGTCTTCCACCGCCCCGGTCTCGCCATCAAGCAACACTCCGGCCTCGCGGGCAAAGCGCAGCACGGTGCGCTGCAGATGCTCCAGCTGTTCGCGTACGGCGCTGAAGCTGGGGCCGTCCAGCCCCAGCCGGTTGTCCACTGCCGCCTGTAGTTCGGCCAGGGCCTGGCTGCAGTCGGGCAGGTCATCCGCCAGCTGGCGGTAGAACCCGTGCTGGGTGTCGCGGCGGGCGGCAGTGAGGATGTCCAGGCCGGGCCGGCCATCATCGTCCTCGCCACTGTTGGCGCGGGCATGGGCATGCTCGAAATCGGTCAGGCTGAAGCGCCCCTGCGGGGCGACGATGATCGGCACCGCCCGCAGCCACTGCAGCGAATTGGTCAGCAGCCAGCTGAGGTTGCCGATGCGTTCTTCGAAGTCGCCGTCCGGAGCCTGAGGATGGACCTCATCCCAGAAGCGATCGCACAGCCCGGCGGTGACCCGGTAGCCAGCAGCCAGGCCCTGGAAGCCTTCCAGCTGAGTGGCCGCCTCGCTGAGCCAGCCGGCCAGTCGCAGGTCCTTGGTGCGGGTCTGCAGCAGGCTGTCGGCCTCGCGCAGCACACTGCTCCAGTCGGCGTACTTGATGTCGGTCTGCCACGCACCCTGGTCCAGGGTCGGGTCGTCGGCACGACGGTTTTCGATGATCCGATCGAATTCCGCCGAGAACGACAGGTCTTCACCGGTCGGGGCGTTTTCCGAAATCGGGGCCAGCAGGGCTTCCTGATCCAGCATGGCAGGTCTCGTTGGGGACTGCGGACGATTCTAGCCTTTGAATGTGAACGCGATTACGGGATCCGGGCAAGTGCCTGTAGCTGAATGCGTTATTCCGTCGGTTATGTGACGCAAAGCGCAGTTCGTCGCGCAATGGCGCGCCGTGATTTTGACGAACACGCTGTTCTGGTAGATTCGGGAACTGGAAACCGACGCCATTCCGCATGGATCTGGCGTCTTCACTCTGGAAATGGCATGGATCAGCTGAATTACCTGATGACGCAGGTTGCAGGTCTTGGCGATGCGCAGCGCCTGTATCGTCTGCAGTCGGAAGCATTCACGGGATGCACCGTGGAGCGCTGGCGTGGACGTGACGCGCTGGGCGAACACGCATGGACCGAGGTCGAGGTGCTCTGCACTGATGCTGGCCTCGAACTGGGGGCATTGCCTGCCACCCGCGCAACGTTGATCACGCAGCTCGCCGACGGCGGGCAGTGGCAGCGCAGCGGTCTGGTGGCCGACGCCGCGCGGGTCGGGGGCGACGGTGGGCTGGTGCGTTACCGGTTGCACCTGGTGTCGTGGACCTGGTGGCTGCAGCATGCGCGCCACAGCCGCGTGTTCCAGGAACAAGGCATCCGCGCCATTGTCGATGCGGTGCTTTCCGCACACGCCGACATCGCACGCTGGCGCTGGGCCGAAGGCGTCGACGCCTTCCTGGGTGAGCGTGTACGCAGCTACTGCGTGCAGTACCGCGAGAGCGATCTGGACTTCCTGCAGCGCTTGCTGGCTGAGGAAGGACTGGGCTGGCGCTTGTATCCGGACGAGGAAGCGCCCTGTGGCAATGGCCTGGAGATCTTTGCCGACAGCGTTGCGCTGCCCGAGGATGCCACCAGCGCCGGGGCCGGCGTGCGCTTCCATCGCAGCGATGCCACTGAAACCAGCGACAGCGTGCAGGCCATCGGCCTGCACCGCAGCCTGGCCAGCACGACGGTCAGCCTGCAGAGCGATGATTATCGCCAGGTGCGTGCACTGTCGGGCCAGTCGCCGATGGAAGGCGGCGGCAGCAGGTCCACCCGCGAGGATTTCGATGCGGTGGGCGCCTATGCCTTCAGCGATGGCGCGGCCGCATCGCGCCAGGCCCGCCTGCAGGCGCAGGCGCGCGAAGCACGCAGTCGACGCTGGCAAGGGCACGGCACCGTGCGCGGCCTGCAGTCGGGAAGCTGGCTGCGGTTGCAGCAGGCCCCGGGCGGTACACCGCCGGAGCTGCTGCTGGTCGCGGTCGACCATGCCGGCATCAACAACCTGCCCACCGACCTGCGTCGCAGCCTTGACGACGCACTCGGCGTCGCCCCCGGCGACAGCGCAGACGCCGCACTGTGGCAGCAGGCTGAGGCGATTGGCTATGGCAATCGATTTGAGGCGGTGCCGCGCGCCACCCCGTGGCGACCCCAGCTGCTGGATGGCACCGGGGCCCGCCTGAATCCTCGCCCGACGGTGCCCGGGTACCAGACGGCGGTCGTGGTGGCCGGCCAGGGAAGTGACAGCAAGGACCTGCACGCCGACAGCCACGGCCGCGTGCGCGTGCGCTTCCATTTCCAGCAGGGGCAGGGCGAGGGCGCTCATGACAGTGCCTGGTTGCGCGTGGCACAGCGCTACGCCGGCCCCGGTGTTGGCAGCCAGTTCCTGCCGCGGATCGGTCAGGAGGTGCTGGTCGGCTTCCTGGACGGTGACATCGATCGGCCGCTGGTGCTGGGGGCGCTGTACAACGGGCGCGGCGAGGCCGGCGTGGCGCCGACGCCCGCAGGTGCCAGCAGCGAGGGCGATGTCTCTGCCTACGGCCAGGCCGGTGATGCGCGCCACAGCGCACAGGCCAACCTCAGTGGCGGCCAGGCGCCGGCATGGCACGCAGCAGGCGCGGGCGACCAGGCGCATCGGCAGGGCGGAGCGCTCTGGGGTATCCGCTCGCGTGAATGGGACGGCGGTGAAGGCAGCAACCACCTGTTGTTCGACGATTCGAACCAGCAGCTGCGTGCACAGCTGGCCAGCAGCCAGCAGGTTTCGCAGCTGTCGCTGGGTCACCTGCGGCACCAGGCTGACAACTATGTAGGCAGCGTGCGCGGCACCGGCTTCGAGCTGCGCAGCGATGCCTGGGGGGCGGTACGGGCGACGGCGGGCGTGTGGTTCACCGCCTATGGTCATCGATCGACCGCACCTGCAGGCGAGGCGGTGCAGCCCGCCGCGCTGCTGGCCCAGCTGCAGGCCCTGGGCGAGCGCTTCACCCAGGCCGCGCGCACGCATGTAACCAGTCCGTTGGCGATGCAGGAGGGTGCCAAGGCCGCGGCGCGCTCCAGGATGGTGGCCGACAAGTCGCCGGTCCCCGGCTTGCTGGCGAGCGTGCGTACCACCACCGGTGGCGATGATTTCGGCGCAGGAAAGGGCAGTGCGGCCGAGCGCGCGTCCGAGGCGGGCGAGGGCAGGGTGCCGCATTCCGGCGACCCGCTCCTGGGGATGGCTGCTCCGCAGGGCGTTGTGCAGGTGGCGGGCCAAGCCATGCACTGGAGCAGCGGTGAAGGCCTGCTGCTGGCCAGTGGCAGTCACAGTGAAGCGATCACGATGGGGCAGGCGCGGCTTCATGCCGGGCAAGCAATCGGAGTGCTTGCGTCCGTCGTTGAAGGGGCAGCCGCCGCTCCGACGGCACTTGACGTGGTGGCCGGCAGCGAAGCGCTGGACATCCAGGCGCATGCAGACCTGGTGCGCATCCAGTCGCGTGGTGCGCTGCGTGGCGCCAGCGCGCAGGCACCGGTGGAGCTCGCCGCGGCCAACACGATCCACGTCGCGACGTCCGGAGGGGCCAGCCTGACCATCGCTGGCGGCAGCATTACCATCGCTTGCCCCGGCACGATCACCGTGCATGCCGGCAGCAAGTCATTTGTTGGGCCGGCCCAACAGGGCTATCCGCTTCCCCAGTTCCCGCGCAGCAGCTGCAAGAGCTGCATTCTCGACGCGATGCGCCAGGGCACGCCGGGAGTGCTGGTGTGATGAATCGTTATGCGGTGATCGACAGCGCGCAGCGGCCGCATTTCCATGAGCGGCTGGAGCGCCTGGGCGCGCACTATCGCTCGCTGTTCGAGGGCACGGCCGAGGCGAGCCTGCTGGATATCGCTCCCTTGCTGGTGGCTTGGCCGGACACGGCCATGCACGCCAGGCTGGAAGCGGAGATCCTGCAAATGGGGACGCAGCGGCCGGGTGTGACCCTGCTGTGGAGTGCGCTGGAACTGGACGAGCTCGCCAAGCGGCTGAGGACCTTCCATCTGGTCAAGGTGCCCGAGAAGGGCGGTCGCGAAATGCTGTTGCGCTGGTACGACACCCGCATCCTGCCTGCGCTGCTGGAACTGCTGTTGCCCGCGCAGCGTGCCGCGTTGCTGGAGGGCGTGCAGCGCCTGCAGTACTTCGACCGCTATGGCGATCTGCAGGAATGGTCGCTGGCCAAGGAGGACGATGCCGGTCTGCCTGCGCTTCCGCCATTGCGCCTGGACCAGCAGCAGTACATGCGTCTGCTGGACGCGTGCGAGCCGGATGTGGCCATCGCCCAGCTCCGCCGGGTCATTCCCGATGAGATGAAGCGGGTGCCTTATCGCTCGCTGTACCCGTTCGTCGTCAAGCATATGCAGGACACGATCGCGCACGGCGTGGACCAGGTGGACGATCACGTGCAGTACCTGTTGCTGGCGCTGTACACCTCAGGCGCATGCCGGGAACATTCCGCCGTGCGGGCCCGGTTTTCGCAGGGGGCCAGTGCCTTTGAGGCTCCGTTCCCGGATTGGGCGTCGGCCTTGCCTGACGATATCTGGTTGATGGGCGTTCCATTGTGGGATGCCCCCACGGCTTCGCAGGCGGATGCAGCAACACCATTGAACTAGAGGAACAACCATGCGTTTGATGCGCACTCAATTGCTGGCGGTCTTGGTATTGCTGCTCCTGGTGCCAGCCCTGGCCGCGTGCAAGGGGCGGACAGCCTCCACACCGGTGGCTGTGCTGGGCTACAACCACACCGATGCCTACATCGCGCAGTTCCTTGTGAACGGCGGCAGTGGCGGGTCGGCCGATTCCCACTCGGAAGGCGGAACGGTGTGCTGCGCGACGCTGCCTGATCGATGGACACCGGATATGAAGGTGGAGATCGAATGGACGACGGATCTCGAAACGTTCCAGAAGACGACCGTTGCAGTTCCAAAGTACGACCAGCCCGGAAACCTGGCGGTCCATTTCCTGCGCAACGGACAGGTCAAGGTCTTTGTCACCGGTCTCGTGCTGGGTCATCCCGATTATCCGTTGACCGGCCCTGAAGCGCCCTTGCGCGAAGGCGAGAATCCGGTGTGGGAGCACCTTCGGCGCCCGGCTGAAAAATGATTGGAGGCCCCGCCCCGAGTGATGACTTCAGCAACTGCATCGGGACCGAACGAGCTGGAATGCCGCAGGGCAACAGCCATGACGTACCGTCCAGGCCGATGCTGCAGCCTCAAGGACATGAAAAGATGATCCCGCGACTCCTGCGCACACATCTGCTGGCGACTCTGGTGCTGCTGCTCCTGCTGCCGGCCTTGGCCGCCTGCAAAGGCCAGCCCGCGTCGACACCTGTGGGAGTGCGGGGCTACAACCACACCGGCCAGTCCATTGCGCAGTTCCAGGTGAATGGTGGAAGCGGAGGGTCGGCCCGACGTCACTCGGCAGGCGGCACGGTCTGCTGCGCTGTGGTTCCTGACCGATGGACTCCGGATCTGAAGGCGGAGATCGAATGGACAACCAATCTGGAGACCTACCAGAAGGCGATCGTATCAATCCCCAGGTACAACGAGGTTGGCAGTCTCGCTGTTCACTTCCTCCGCAATGGCCAGGTCAAGGTGTTCGTGACCAATCTGATACTGGGGCACCCGGACTATCCGTTGACGGGACCTGAGGCGCCGTTGCGCGAAGGCGGGAATCCGGTGTGGGAGCACCTTCGGCGCCCTCTCGAAAGCTGATCAGAGGGCCAGGCGCGAGTGATGACGTCAGCAACTGCGATGCTGGAAACCAGAAGGCAACAGTCATGACGTGCCGCTCGGGTCGCTGCTGCACTCTCAAGGACAAGAAGAAATGATCCCACGATTCGTTCGTACACAGAACAGGATGCGTGTTCCGCTGCTGTCCACTTTGGTTGTACTGCTTGTGCTGCCGGTACTGGCCGCCTGCAAGGGCCAGTCCGCGTCTACACCTGTGGGAGTGCGGGGCTACAACCACACCGACAGCCATGTTGCGCAGTTCCTTGTGAACGGCGGGAGTGGTGGATCGGCGTGGCCACACTCCGCAGGTGGAACCGTCTGCTGCGTAGTGCTACCGGATCACTGGGCACCGGATCAGAAGGTGGAGATCGAGTGGACGACTGACCTTGAAACCTACCAGAAGGCGACGGAATCAATCCCCAGGTACAACGAGGTTGGCAGTCTCGCTGTTCACTTCCTGCGCAATGGCCAGGTCAAGGTGTTCGTGACCAATCTGATACTGGGGCACCCCGACTATCCGTTGACGGGACCCGAGGCGCCGTTACGTGAGGGCGAAAACCCTGTGGCGGAGCATCTTCGCCGCTAGTGGGGTATCCGATCCGAGGGCTTGGCGCGATTGACAAGGACAATGATCCCGGCTGGGACCAGCATCGAATCCAGGAGACAAGGAAATGAGTGAACGCACGACGACCGGTGCTCAACCAATGCCGGCCAATGGACAAAGGGCATTGAGTGGTGCGGAAGCACAACAGCGGGCGCGCGCCATGGCGTGCCTGCGCGAAAAGGGTTCGGAATGCCAGGGCCAGGTGCACGTAAGCATCTATTTCGATGGCACTGGCAACAACCGCGAGTGGGAAGGAACCTTTGTAACCGGCAAGACGCGCTCCCCCAAGACCCAGCTGGCTCGCAACGGTCACAGCAACGTGGCGCGCTTGTACGATGCCGCCCTGAAGGAACGCGAGAACGGCTTCTTCAGCATTTACGTTCCCGGCGTCGGTACACCCTTCGCGGATGTCGGCGATACCAACCAGGATGGCGATACGCTGGGAGGTGGCGCCGCTCGTTACGGTGCTGACCGCATCCATTGGGCCATCCTGCAGATCATCAACTCGGTCCATCAATATCTGAACGCCAGTGATCTGATCCAGCCCAACGAAATGAAAGTGCTGGTCGGCTCAATGAGCGAGACGCGCCTGCTGGAAGGCATGGCACGTCGCTCGATGCTCACGGCGATCGCACAGAGGCTGGAGCGCGTAGTCAATGGGCACCAGCGCCGGGTGAAATCGGTACACGTTTCCGTCTTCGGCTTCTCGCGCGGTGCGGCGCAGGCCCGGGCCTTCGTGCATCGACTGTACGAAACCGCCGAAGCGTGGGGGAGCGGCTGCGGCTACAACATCGCCGGTATTCCGCTTTACCTCAACTTCATGGGTATTTTCGACACCGTGGCATCGGTGGGCGTCGCCGCCATGAGCCGGGTGTCCAAGGGCAAATGGGACTGGGCAGCGGGTGACATGATGAGCATTCATCCCGAGGCCAGGCAGTGCGTTCATTTCGCGGCCCTGCACGAGCAGCGCATCAACTTCCCGCTGGATCTGGCGACCAGTGGGAAGGAAGTGCTTTACCCGGGCATGCATTCGGATGTCGGCGGCGGTTATTCACCCGGCGGGCAAGGCAAGGATTTTGTCTCTGGTAGTGCGGATGGCAAAGCCAAGTTGTCGCAGATCCCGTTGATCGACATGCATCATGAGGCGGTCAAGGCGGGCGTGATAATGAAGACGATCGACGAAATCGGTACGCGGCCAACGCTCGCCATGCACTTTGGCTGCCACCCGCAGTTGATCCGCGATTACAACGCCTGGCTGACCGGTCATGGTGTCCCCGGAGGCGGCCATGCGCAGCAGATTGCAGGACATTGTCGGCAGTACGTAGCCTGGAAGGGCAAGCGCCTGCCCAACGGCCCACAGAGCTTGCTGCAGCAGCCGTTCTTCAAACAGTCCGATGCAGAGGATCAGGTGGATCTGGCCAATGCGCAACGCGACTTTGCCAATCTGGTCACCGAGCTGGCCCAAGGCAAGAGCGACATGGCGGCTTACCGCCGCCAGCTGGATGAAAGCCAGAAGCGCATGGACGCCGGACGCAAGGCCGGACGTCCGGTGTTCGAGCCGACTCCACGAGCGTCCGCTGCGGCCTACACCTACGCAGGCATCCCTGCCGAAACCAGCACCCTGCTGGACCTAGTGCTCAATGCCACGCCGGTCCCTGATGTCAGCACCAACCTGTTCGACAATTACATGCACGACTCGCTGGCCGGCTTCTACATCGGGAAGTGGACGGAGCTGAACATTCCTGCGGTCAGTACCTACGGCTACCTGCGCTATCGCGAGGTCTTCAGCGTCGCCGGCAGGAGGGCACAGGAGTGCCGCGATCCCGCCACGCTGCCGCCCGCGAATATCCCCTCCATCGGTGGGGCGTTCCAGCAGCTGGGAACCGCAATGGGCGGCTGACCGGTGAAGATGGCCGGGTTCGTGAGTCGAGCGGCGCTTGCGGCAGCCGGCGTACTGCTTTCGGCGAGTTGCCATGCGCAGCCGCCCGACGTGGGCGGGTGGCGCCGGGTCTCCGACAGTGGTTACGCGCGGCACTTCCATTTCTCCATGCTTCCCCATGCTGCACCGGTGGGAAGTCGCTGGGCGATCTACGACGACAGGGCAGGCAAGGTGGTGTGTTGCCTGTCGGTGCAAGGCGCCGAGGTGAGTGAAAGCGAGCTCCAGGACCGCTTCCACATTCCGGGGCCGTGGGTGACCGATCTGACCAATGGCTGGAATCTGGATGCGGCACCCTATCGTCCGCATGTCCAGCTGCTGAAGGCGCAGGATGCGATGGGCAGCCATACCTTCAGGGAAGAGGGCGACGCAGCGGGTGGCCTGTTGCTGCCGCCAGATGCGCGGGTGGTGGGGGCGGATGCGCTGGAGATTGCCGGGGAGCGCTATACGGTGCAGCGCGATGAAACCTCGCTGGCCGATGGCGATGGTGGCGTACACACCTACACCTTGAAACCGGCCAGGGGCGGTGCAGCCCTGAGGGTCGAGGTGCCTTTCGGAACCTATTAGCGGGCATGCCTGCTTCGTTGCCTGGCTGGGACCGGTGCCGCCGCGCCCTTGCACGGCCCCACATGGCAGCCGCTGCATCTTCATGGCATCCTCACGAAACTGATTGGCCTGGTGCCATCGACGGATGAACAACATGCACAACTGGATCGCACCCGCGGCCGGCGCGCTGATGGTGGCGCTTTGCCTGGCCGCCCCGGCGGCACAGGCGGCCGAGCCGACCTTCGGTGGCTGGCGCAACCTGGGCTCGCGCGATGGCGCCGAGCCGGCGTTGCGGGATGTGCCGTTCGCGCTGCTGCCGGTGCCGGCGAGCCGTGACGCCCGTTTCGCGATCTACGACCGCGAGAGCAAGCGGCTGGTGTGCTGCCTGCAGGTGGCCAGCGCCGAGCTGGACGATACGGCGCTGCGCAAGGTCTACCAGCTGCCCGAACAGTGGGTGACCGATCTGCGCAACGGCCGCAGTACGGCGCGGCCGTGGCCGACCCGGGTCTACGAGATGCGGCGTACCGATGAACTGGTCGACTACGGCTTCAGTGATGCGCCCGAAGCCTACAGCGATCTGGGTGGGCTGCTCGTTCCGGCCAACGCACGGCTGCTGCCCGATGGCAGCGTGCAGGCCGGGTCGACCTACCGCCTGCAGTTCCGCAGCACGCCGCTGGGCGATGACAGCAGCGCGCTGGACCGCTTCACCCTGCAGCCGGCCCAGGACGCGGGCAAGCCGGTCGTGGTGGAAGTGTCGTACGGGACCTACTGACCCAGGACATTGATCCGCGGAACGCCGGGACCGCCATCGAAGCGATTCGGCGCGACCCCGCATACCCCGGGCAAGGCAAAGGAAACCTTCCATGCCGCCGGCGCGGTGCGTGGCTGGGAGGGCGGCTACACTACGGGCCGCGGCCGTTGGCCGAGCCATTGACGTGAGTGCCGTGCCCCGCCTGTTGCTGCTGTTGTCCCTGTCCGCGCTGGCTGGTTGTGCCAGCGCTCCGCCACCGCCGGCCCACTCCGATGCGTTGTGGCGGTTGATCGAGCGTGACTGCCGCGGGGCCGAAGGCCCGCGTGGTGACTGCCTGCAGGTGGAGGCGGCGGTGAATCGGCGCGATGTGCTGGTCAAGGATGCGCACGGCGACTACCAGTTCCTGCTGATGCCGCTGGACAAGCTGAGTGGCATCGAGAACCGCAGCCTGTACCAGCGTGGCGCACCGAATTACTTCGCCGCCGCCTGGCAGGCCCGCCGCCATACCGAGCGGGCCCTGGGCCAACCGCTGCCGCGCAGCGTGGCCAGTCTGGCGCTGAATTCACCGCATGGGCGCTCGCAGCATCAGCTGCATATCCACGTCGACTGCTTGCGCGCAGACGTGCTGCAGGCCCTCGATGCACACGCTGCTGCGGTGGGCACCGAGTGGGCGCCACTGCCGGTGCTGCTGCGTGGCCATCGCTACCAGGCACGCCTGCTGCCGGGCGCGGAGCTGACCGCCAATCCGCTCAACCTGCTGGCCTATGGCCTGGCAGGCGTGGACGACGTGGGCCAGTGGAGTCTGGTGGTGGCGGGGCGTGACCGGGTGCAGGGTGGCCCGGGCTTTATCCTGCTGGCCACCCGTGTGGACGCGGAAACCGGCAACGAGGCCAGCGGAGAAGAGTTGCAGGACCACGCCTGCTCGGTGCTGACCGGTGCCGGCGATGTGCTGGAACGGGTGCGCTAGTCCGCCACCTGCAGGCCGCTGCGCCACGTCGGCGCGGTCAGTGCCCACAGCTGGCGATCCTGCCAGCCGTCCATGTCCAGGTGATGGTCGCGCAGCAGGCCTTCCAGGTTGAAACCGAAGGCGTGCAGCGCGTTGGCGAACGGCGTGTTGCCGTCCGGGGGCAGCATCACGAACAGGCGATGCAGGCCGACGCCGTCGAACAGGAACGGGCACAGCGCCTGCAGCATGGCGTCGGCGTGCGGATGCCAGTGCTGCAGCGACAGCAGTTCGGCGCAGCGCGCCTCCAGCGATTGCAGGCGGATATGCAGCTGGTCCAGCACCGTGCCGTGATCGTCGTCGAATACGCCCAGCAGCAGCTGGTCGTTGTCCTGTTCCAGGCGTGAGCGATGCATGTGGGCGAGGAAGCGTGCCTCCTCGTCGATGCCGGTCGGGTGACGGCGGCCGCGCTGCTGGCGGTCGTCGAACAGGCGCCAGCGCGGCAGGTCGGTGCGCTGGAATGGACGCAGGGTGACCGGCGCCACCTGCAGCTGCAGCAGATGGCGGCGCAGCACCGGGCGTAGCGGGGGGAGGGCGGGGGTCGGATATGGGCTGATCATCCCCGCAACGATGGCGAGGCCCGCAGCGCCAGACCATTCAAATCGTTGCAAAAGCGTGATCGCTGCCGCGGCAGGTCTGATTCGGTTCAGGCATAAGTCCATCAGGGCTGGTCATTTCCGTTGAAACTCCCCATTCAGGACACTTTCGTTACGGGAACGTTATGCGCCGATGGCCGCCGCCCGTGCCACCACCCACTCCTCCAGGAAGCCCATGTCCGCCTCTCACAAGGCGCTGCGCCCGCGTCCGCTGGTGCTCGCGCTGTCGTCCCTGATGCTGGTCTCGTTGCCGGCCTTCGCGCAGGAAAGCGCACCCACCCAGCTACAGGAAGTGAAGGTCACCGGCTCGCGCATCCCCCGCGCCAGCGTCGAGGGGCCGTCGCCGGTGACGGTGATCAGCCGTGAGCAGATCGATGCGCAGGGTTATCGCAATGCCTTCGATGCATTGAGTGCCTTGACCGAGAACACCGGCAACGTGCAGGGCGAAGACTTCGGCAATACGTTCACCCCGGCCGCCAATACCATCAATCTGCGGGGGCTGGGCCCGAACCGCACGCTGGTACTGGTCAACGGCCGACGCCAGTCCGACTACCCGCTGGCCTACGAAGGCTCGGTGAACGTGGTCAACCTGGCCAACATTCCGAGTGCGCTGATCGAGCGCATCGAGGTGCTGGCAGCGGGCGCGTCGGCGGTGTACGGCTCCGATGCCATCGCCGGCGTCGTCAACATCATACTCAAGGACCACTTCGAGGGCGTGGACGTGAACGTGCGCGCTGGCGGTACCCAGCAGGGCGGTGGCGACAACCAGCGCGTGCAGGTGGTCGGTGGCGGTTCCGGCGAGCGCTGGGACGGCCTGTTCGGCTTCGAGTTCGATGTGCGCAAGGCGATCCACGCGCGCCAGCGCGACTTCATGGATTCGCTGGACGATGACCCGACCGGCAAGGCGCCGCAGGCCACCGCCATCGCTTACCGGCGCAACGCCGCCACCGGCCGCAACATCGACCCGGGTACGAACGGCTGCGACCCGGCGTCGGGCATCTACGGCGGCAGTGTGTTCCGTGCCTTCAACCCGCGCCAGGGCTGGTACTGCGGCAGCAACGAGGCCGCCGCCAGCTACTGGACCGTGCAGACCGAGAAGCGCAACCTCAATGGGTATGGCCTGCTGACCTTCCACGTCAACGAGACCACCGACCTGTTCGCCGATCTGGCCGTGGGAAGCGCACGCATCACCAACAACACCCGCGCGCCTACCTGGACGTCGGCCCGCAATTACTTCTACAACCAGACCACCGGCAACCTGGAAAGCTGGTACCGCCGCTTCGCACCGGAAGAAATCGGTGGCCTGCCGCGCAACGCCAACCGTTTCCTGGAAAACTCGTGGTCGTTCAACGTTGGCGCGCGTGGCCGGATCGGCGACAGCGACTGGGACTACGAGGCGGTCTACAGCCGCTCCCGCTACGAGAACCGTACCCGTCGCCCGGTACTGCTGGCCGGCATCAACGAATACCTGCTCGGCCCGAAGCTGGGCGTGCGCGATGGCGTGGAGGTCTATGCACCGGACCCGGCACGCCTGTTCAAGCCGCTGACGCCGAACGAGTACAAGGGGCTGTCCGATTACCAGGAAAGCCGCAATGCGGCGTGGCTGCAGACCTTCAGCGCCAGCATCAACGGCCGCCTGTTCGGGCTGCCCGGCGGTGATGCAGCGCTGGCGGCGGTGGTCGAGGCTGGAAGCCAGGGTTACCGCAACCGCCCCGATCCGCGGCTGGGGAGTGGAGAGTTCTGGAATACCAGCGCCGGCATCGGTGCCGGGGGCGAGCGCGACCGCTATGCGGCGGGCGTGGAGCTGCAACTGCCGTTGCTGAAATCGCTGACCACCACCCTGGCCGGTCGCTACGACCAGTACCGTGCCGGGGGCGAGCACCTCGGCAAGGCCACTTGGAGTTTCGGCGTGGAGTTCCGCCCGATCGAGAGCCTGCTGATCCGTGGTACCGCTGCGACCAGCTTCCGTGCGCCGGACATGAATTACGTGTTCGCCACCGAGACCCGCGGCTACAACCCGGGCATGACCGACTACTGGCGTTGCCGCACCGCAGGCCAGTCCTACGACAACTGCGACTACAACGGCCTGTCGATCGACTACAGCAACCGCGCGAACCCTCAGCTGCAGCCGGAAACCGCCAAGTCCTATGGCTTCGGCGTGGTCTGGTCGCCGCTGGCTGGGCTGGATTTCAGCGCTGACTATTACGACATCCGCATCGACAACGAGGTTACCAGCCTTGACACCAGCCGCATCCTGCGCGATGAGGCCGATTGCCGGCTGGGCCGCACGCTGGGCGGCGAGGCGCGCGACATCGGCTCACCGCTGTGCCAGGACGCGCTGTCGCGGGTGATCCGCAACCCGTCCACTGCCACCGTGCAACCGGACCAGGTGACCCGCGTGCTGATCAACCCGATCAACGCGGCGTCCGAATCGGTGCGCGGCCTGGACCTGAAGGGCAACTGGCGCTTCGATGCCGGCCGCTATGGCCGCTTCACCACGCGCCTGGCCTACACCGTGGTACTGGAACACACGTACAAGCAGTTCTCCGATGATCCGGAGCGCGACATCCGCAATTCGCTGGATGACTACCAGTGGCGCAGCAAGGCCAACGGCAGCATCACCTGGAACCAGGGTGACTGGACCACCACGCTGTATGGCAACCGTTTCGGCTCGCTGCCCAAGAGCGATGGCAGTGGCCGCATGGGGCCGTACATGACCTACAACGCCAGCGTGTTCCGCCAGTTCGGCGAGAACCTGTCGGTGGGCGTGATCGTCAACAACCTGCGCGACAGCCGCCCGCCGGCGGACAGGAACGGAGGCGGCTGGCCGTTCTATCCGGTCGGCAACTACGACCCGTATGGCCGCCAGTACTGGTTGCAGCTGGACTACCGGTTCCGCTGATCCCGCTGCAAGCGAAAGGCCCGGCATTGCCGGGCCTTCTGCTTTTCACTCATCGTGCGGTGCCACTGCGCCCGCCGTCGGTTCAGGGCAGCGCCTGCTGCAGGTACGACTCGATGACGTAGCTGAAAGGCTGCTGCTGGCGGTCGCGCAGCAGGGCGCGCACTTCCAGGATCACGCCATGATCGCCTTCGCCGCGCGGCGGCCAGAAGGTCTGGTCGGCCAGGGTCTGGCGCTGGAAGCCGAGCGGGCCGACCACGCGGCCGAACGGCTCATCGGTGCTGTCCAGCACGTCGTTCATGGCCGGGCTGAGGTGGCCGGGCAGGTACCAGTTGTCGGCCTCGGACAGCACGCGGCTGCCACAGACCAGCTGCACGCGGCGGTAGCGCAGGGCGGTACCGGATTGCGCCGCGCCCAGCGCCTGCAACACGTCGTCCGGTGCCGGCTTGTCCTGGCCGCGCACGCGCACCGCACGCACCCGTGCCTGCTCGGCCAGGCCATGCTCGGCGCACCAGTGCTCCAGGGTCGCGGTAGCGCTCTGCCCGGACAGCACGCGCTGGTGCAGCCGTTCGACCAGCGCAGCCGGCGCGATGCGCTGCTGTCCAGGCGGTGCCTGCAGCGGTGCAGTGGCGGCGGCATCAGTGGCGGACAGGCTGGCGATCGGGGCGGCGGCAAGCAGGGACGCGGCCTGCCAGCGGCGGAGACGATCGTGGCGGTCGGACGGGCCCATGCGGCATCACAGCGGAAACAGGTGCCTATGGTACCCGTTCAGGCGTGTGCACGGCGTGGCAGCGGCCGGCCGTCGTTGCGGCATTCATCGTTCTGATGAATGCATGGCATCCAGATATTTCGTTGGCCGATGGGGGTGCCGGGGGCGCAGGATGGCGCCATGACCTGGCTTTGCGGGAGTTTCCGATGACGCTTCAGTTCGTCCATGGCGGCGTGGATCGCGACGGTGCACCGTTGCATTTCCACATCCGCAACGGACGCATCAGCGGCCTGAACGCAGAAGGCACGCCGCGCGAAGGTGCGGAAAGCGTCGATCTGAGCGGCTTTGCCGTCCTGCCAGGCCTGGTGGACGGCCATATCCACCTGGACAAGAGCTTCGTGGGTGATCGCTGGCATCCGCACCAACCGGTGAACAGCCTGCGTGAGCGCCTGGCGGTGGAGAAGGCGGCGGTGGCGGGCGCGGCACCGATGGTCGACCGGGCCGAGGCGCTGATCCGCCAGTGCAGCGGCTTCGGCACGGTGGCGATGCGCTGCCACGTCGACATCGATGCCAGTACCGGGCTGCGCCATCTGGACGCGGTGCGCGAGGCGGCGCTGCGCTGCGCCGACATCATGCGCATCCAGCTGGTGGCGTTCCCGCAGGCCGGGGTGATGTCCTGTCCAGGTACCGCCGCAGTGCTGGAGCAGGCCATTGCCGCGGGTGTGGAGGTACTGGGCGGCATCGACCCGACCACCCTCGACGGCGATGCCGAAGGGCAGCTGGCGCTGTTGTTCGGCCTGGTCGAGCGCTATGGCGTGCGGCTGGACATCCATCTGCATGAGCCCGGCGAGACCGGGCTGGCCCAGCTGTTGCGCATCGCGGCGCGGACCCGGGCGGCCGGATTGCAGGGCCGGGTGGCGGTCAGCCATGCCTATTCGCTGGGTGAGGTGCCGCTGGCGCGCGCGCTGCAGGTCGGCGAGGCGTTGGCAACGGCCGGCGTAGCGATCATGAGCAATGCACCGGGCGACCATCCGTTCCCGCCACTGCGCCCGCTGCATGATGCCGGGGTGCGCGTGTTCGCCGGCAATGACAACATCCGCGACTGCTGGTGGCCGTACGGCAATGGCGACCTGCTGCAGCGGGCGATGCTGCTGGGCTACCGCTCCGGCTTCTACACGGACGCCGACCTGATGCTGGCGCTGGACATGGTCACCATCCATGCCGCTCAGGTGATCGGGCTGCCGCAGTACGGCCTTGCGGAGGGCTTACCGGCCACCTTTGTCGCGATGCGTGCCGACCATGGCCCGGCGGCGGTGGCTGCAGTGCCAGTGGAACGCCGCGTGGTGGTGGACGGCCGCTGGCTGTAGATCCACGCCATGCGCCGATGATGCGATCGAGTCCGGTGCGTGGCTCACGCGTAATCATCGGCGCGGGTCGCGACGAACTCCTCCAGCCACGCCAGCAGGTGGGCAATGTCGATCACCTCGCCTTGCTCGACGCGCTTGAGCAGCAGCGTGCTGGCACCGATCTGCAGGCTGCTGTCGGCATAGCGCAGCACCGCGTCGATGCCCCAGGCGTCGGTGACCTGCATCCACGCCAGGCCTGGCACGCGCTGGGCCAGGGTGTCGCCGAACGCCACGCCGAGTGCTTCCCAGCCGTCGCCGTCGTCACGGTGGATCAGCTCGGCGTCGACCACATGCTGCAGCGTGCTGGCTGGCAGTGGCCATTGCACCGGGAGGCTGGGGAAACCGGCCCCCACGCGTGCAGCGATCAACGACCGCTGGTGCTGCAGATGGGTCTGCAGGGCCGCGGGTAGGGGGTCGAAGCGGGTGGGGATTTCGTCGGACATGGCGAGGCGCGGTGGGGCACGGAAACGGCGGGCACTGTAGCCGGCGATGCAGCGCGCTGGCGCGGCAGGATTGGTCAGATTTCGATGCATGATGCGCGAAAGCCATCCACGCATGGCGTGGATCTGCGGTACTCAATCCGGTTCGCGCTGCACCTGCCGCCACAACTCGCTGGCCAGCGCGCGCACGGCATCATCGGCATCGGCGCGATGCAGCAGTCCGATTTCGTAATTGTCGATCACCGGCAGGTCGCGCTCACCATCGATGATGCGGTGCTCACGCATGACCGCTCGGCGTGGCAGCAGGCTGATGCCGATGCCATCGGCCACCGCGCCCTGGATGCCGCTGAGCGACGAGCTGGTGAAGGCGATGCGCCAGCGCAGGCCCAGCGCTTCCACGGCGTGAATCATCTCGTCGCGGTACAGCCCGCGCGGCGGGAAGGTGACCAGCGGCAGCGGATCCTGCCCCAGGCAACTGCTGCGCAGGCTGTCGATCCAGTGCATCGGCTCGCGCCGGCAGTGCACGGCTTGGCGCGTGTTGCGACGTTGTTTGACCAGCACCAGGTCCAGCTCGCCATGGTCGAAGCCGTGCGCCAGGTCGCGGCTCAGTCCGCTGCTGATCTCCAGCTTCACCTGCGGATGGCGACGGCTGAACGCCGCCAGCATGCGGGTGGTCTGCGCGTTGACGAAGTCCTCCGGCACGCCGATGCGTACGGCAGTCTCCACGGTGGCGCCGGCCAGCGCCTGGGCCATTTCCTCGTTCAGGTCGAGCATGCGCCGCGCGTAGCCGAGCAGGGTGTGGCCGGCATCGGTGGGATGCACGTCGCGGTGGCCGCGTTCGAGCACGCGGTGCCCGGCCAGTTCCTCCAGGCGGCGCACCTTCTGGCTGACCGTGGACTGGGTCGAATGCAGCCGCGTGGCGGCGGTGGTGAAACTGCCGCAGTCGGCCACCATCACCAGCGCCCGTAGCAGGTCCAGTTCGAACAGGGTTCTATTCGAGTTGGCACTGTCTGGCATTTGAACATTTCACTTCTGGATGCACGTGGCGACTTCTACCATGCGAAGCAACCACCGGCAATGCCCACCCATTGCGAGCGCCGCGCGCCGTGCAGCGGTGATCGACAGGAGGAGACACCGACATGCGCTTCCATCGTTGCCGTGCCTGGCCTGCACCGTTCGTGCGCGCGCTGCTGGTGTGTCTGCTGGCCATGGTCACGCCCGCCTGCACCGCCACCTCCCGGGTGGACGCCGATGCCCACCTGCGCGATGCCGCCAGCCGCGGCGATGCCGAGGCCGTGCGCGAGGCAATCGGGCAGGGCGCCGATCTGGAAGCACGCGACGGCCAGGGCCGCACCGCGCTGCTGCTGGCCACGCATGGAAACAACGTGGATGCCGCGCGCGAACTGATCGAAGCCGGTGCCGACGTCAATGCCAAGGATGCGTTGCAGGACAGTGCGTACCTGTACGCTGGTGCGCGTGGCCTGGATGAAATCCTGGCGATGACCCTGGCGCACGGCGCTGATCTGCACAGCACCAACCGCTATGGCGGTACTGCGCTGATTCCGGCCGCCGAGCGCGGCCACGTCGCCACCGTGCGCACGCTGCTGCGCGCGGGCGTTGCGGTGGATCATGTCAACCGCCTGCACTGGACCGCATTGCTGGAAGCGATCCTGCTCGGCGATGGAGGGCCGCGTCATGTGCAGATCGTGCAGCTGCTGCTTGATGCCGGTGCCGATCCCGAACGGGCCGACGGCGATGGCGTGACACCACTGGCCCATGCGCGGCAACGCGGCTACACCGACATCGAAGCACTGCTGCGCCAGTACGGCGCGGTGCGCTGAGGCCTGACCCCTTCCACCCGCACGCTGCGCGTGCTCACCAGGATGCTGTCCATGTTCCGTTTCCATTCGCTGTCTCTTGCCGTCCTTGTTGCAGTGGCCCCGCTGTCGGCCGCGGCCGCCGAGCGTGCCGACCTGCTGATCCGCAATGCCACCGTGGTGGATGTCGAACACGCCAGCACGCTGCCTGGGCAGAGCGTGGTGATCCGCGGCGAGGACATCGTTGCCGTTGGTCCGGACGCGCAGCTGCGCAGCCAGTGGAAGACCACCCGCCAGATCGATGCCAAGGGCAAGTACCTGATCCCGGGGCTGTGGGACATGCACGTGCACTTTGGTGGCGGCCCGGCGCTGATCGAAGAGAACAAGGCGCTGCTGCCGCTGTACATCGCGCACGGCATCACCACCGTGCGTGACTGCTCCGGCGACCTGCCCGGGCAGGTGCTGCAGTGGCGTGGCGAGATCGCCAAGGGCACGTTGTTCGGGCCGCGCCTGCTCAGTTCGGGCGCGAAGATCGAAGGCATCAAGCCGGTCTGGAAGGGCACGATCGAAGTGGGCAGCGAGGCGGACGTCGACCAGGCGATCGTCCGCCTGCAGCACGACAAGGTCGATTTCGTGAAGATCACCGACAGCACGCTGAAGCCGGAACTGTTCCTGTACTCGGCCAGTGCCGCGCGCAAGGCGGGTTTCAAGGCATCCGGCCATATCCCGATGGCGCTGACCGTGGAGCAGGCCGTCGACGCCGGGCTGGCGTCGATCGAGCACCTGGACTATGCGTTCAAGGCCGGCAGCAAGGACGAGGCGCAGATCGCCGCCGACTTCGCTGCCGGCCGCATCGACCGTGCCGAAGCCAACCGGCGGCTCGACGCGAGCTTCGACCGCGAGACCGCGATGCACGCCTACCGCGATTTCGCCAGGCGTGGCGTATTCGTGACCCCGACCCTCAACGGTGGTCGCATCCTCGACTTCCTCGATCAGGATGACCACGCCAGCGACCCGTACCTGGCCTACATCGGCCCGGGCCTGCGTGCCACCTACCAGTGGCGCGTGGACCGCGCCGCCAAGGCCACGCCCGCGCAGATCGAAGCGCGCCACGCGCAGTACCACCAGGTGGCCGCAGTGCTGCCGCTGCTGCAGGAAGCCGGCGTGACGATCATCGCCGGCACCGATGCGGGCTTCCTGAACTCGTACAACTTCCCGGGTATCGCGCTGCACCAGGAACTGCAGCTGTTCGTGAAGGAGGGCCTGAGCGCACCGCAGGCGCTGTCGGCGGCGACTCGTTCCGGCCCGGCCTGGTTCGGCCAGATGGATCGCTACGGTGGCGTGGCCACCGGCAAGGCCGCCGACCTGGTGCTGCTGACCGCCAATCCGCTGCAGGACATCGCCGCGACCGAGAAGATCGACAGCGTGATCCTGCGTGGCAATGTGTATGACCGTGCCGCGCTGGACAGGATGCTGGCCGAGACCAAGGCCAAGGTCGCCGCCTGGAATGCCGAAGCGGCCAAGGCCAACTGACGGCGGCGTTGGGCTCCTCCGTTCATGTAGAGCCGAGCCATGCTCGGCTCAATCTGTTCCGCTGTCCAAGTATTCGATCCGGTTGGGATTCATCCACGCATGGCGTGGATCTACTCATGGTGGGATCCGTGCGTCAATCGTGAGCGCTGTCATCCAGGCTGATGATGCCGCGCCGCAGCGCCTGGGTGACCGCATGCGTGCGATCACCCACGCCAAGCTTGTCCATCAGGCTCTTCATGTGCGCCTTCACCGTCTGCTCGGAAATCTGCATGCGTTCGCCGATGCGCTTGTTCGACAGGCCCGCCGCCACGTGCCGCAGCACCTCGGTTTCACGGGGTGACAACCGGTCTTCCACCACGTGCGCGGCGATGCTGGCAGCCACCGCCGGTGGGATCGGTGCGCGCCGGCCACCGGCCACCATGCGGATGGTGTCGACCAGTTCATGGCGCAGCATGTCCTTCAGCAGGTAGGCACTGGCACCGGCCTGCAGTGCGCGCACCGCACGCACGTCGCCGCGGTAGGTGGTCAGCACGATGATCCGCGCGCGCGGGTCGAGCGCGCGGATCCGCACGATTGCTTCCACACCGTCCAGGCGTGGCATCTGCAGATCCATCAGCACCACGTCGGGGTGCAACCGCTGGTAGCACGCGATGGCCTCTTCGCCGTCGGCGGCTTCGCCAAGCAGCTGCAGGTCGGCCTGTGCGCCCAGCAGCGCCGCCAGGCCGTCGCGCAGCAGTGGATGGTCATCGACCACAAGGACGCGGATCGGGGCAGGGATTTCAGTCATGCTTCGAAGTGCTCCAGGGCCAGCGCCAACGCGATGGAAGTCGGTGATACAGGCGCCGCGCGGGGACCGCCAGCGCAATTTCGGTACCCAGTCCGGGGCGGGTCCACAGCTGCAGCTCGGCACCCAGGCGCTGCGCCCGCTCGCGCATGCCCTGCAGGCCCCAGTGGCCGTGGCCGGCGTTCTCGTCGGCGATTCCCACACCATCATCGCGCACGTGCAGCAGGAAGCAACGCGTGCCGTAGGACAGCTCCACCTCGATGGCACTGGCGTCGGCGTGACGCAGCGCATTGCGGATCGCCTCGCGCCCGATCAGGAAGACTTCTTCAGCGGCGTCGGCCTGAAGCAGTGGCGCGGCCCCCTCCACGGTCAGGCGCAGCGGGTTGGTGCCCTGGCCGGCGTACTCGGCGTGCACATCGGCCAGCGCCGACGCAAGGTCGCGATCAGCGAACGGGCCATCACGCAATGCGTTGACTCGCTCGCGGCCTTCGGCCAGGTTGCGCTCGGCCAGCTGCATAGCCGACTCCAGCTGGCTGCGCACCGGCGCCGGGGTCTGCGCGGACTGGCTGATCGCATGCAGGCGCAGGATCAGGCCCTGGCTGCCCTGCAGCAGGGTGTCGTGCAGGTCGCGGGCGATGCGTTCGCGTTCACCGTGGCGCTCCTGCAGACGGGCACGGAACAATGCCGCCAGCTGGCCACTGCGGATGCGTACGGCCATCACCAGCAGTGCCAGTATCGCCGCTGCGCACAACAGCTTGAACCACACCGTCTGCATGAACGTAGGCGCGATGCGGAAGCTGCGGCTGGCCGGCGTGGTGCTCCAGATGCCGTCTTCGTTGGCAGCTTCCACCTCGAAGCGGTAATTGCCCGGTTCCAGGTTGGTGTAGTACGCACGGGTACTGCTGCCGGCGTCCTGCCAGCCGTCGTCGACGCCGGACAGGCGATAGCGGTAGCGGTTGCGCTCCGGGCGTGCCAGCGACAGCGCCACGTAGTCGATCTGCAGCTGGCTGGTGCCTGCCGGCAGGCGCAGGCCGTCACGCAGGGGCTGGTGTGCACTGCCGTACAGCACCTCGCCGATGCGCACGCTGGGCGCCATCATGTTGACATGCGAGCGCGTGGTATCCAGCCAGGCCAGGCCCTGGTTGGTGGCCAGCCACAGCAGTCCGTCATCGGCCAGCGCGGCGGTGGCGATCGGCCCGCTCTGCAGGGCAATTCCTGGCATGCCGTCCACCGCATCGAACAGGCGTGGCGTCACCTGCATGCCGGTGCGCAGGGCGCCGCGCAGCTGGCTGCTCTGCAGCCGTACCAGGCCCCGGCTGCCATTGAGCCACAGGTGCCCGCGTGCGTCGGCGACCATGCCGGTGATGCCTTCGAGCACACCGGCCATGTCAGTACGGACGGGCACGAATGAGCCATTTCCCACGCGCGCGGCAAGGCCGGCTTCGCCGGCCACCAGCAGCAGATCCTGATGCTGCAGCAGCGCGGTCACCGGCCCCACGGCAAGCCCCTGGGTGGCATCGAAGGTGTCGATGCCCGTGCTGCGCATGCGGCGCAGCCGGCCGTCGGCATAGCCGAGCAGCAGCTGACCCTCGTGGTCCAGTGCAAGCGTTGAACAGGACAGCTCGGGCAAGCGCGTTTCGCGCCGCCATTGGCCATGCCGGTAATGCAGTACGCCGTGTTCGCCACTGCAGACCCAGGCCTGTTCGTCGTCGGCGAACAGCAGGGCATGCAGCGGTTGCCCGGTAAACGGTGCCGGCAGCGGAATCAGGGTGGTGTGGCCAGCCACCGTACGTGCCAGGTTGACCCAGTCGAACTGCCAGACCGGCGTGGGCGCCTGGCGTGCGGCCGCCTGCAGCTGAGCGGCGTTGCCGTCCAGCAACGGCCGGCGCAGATCGTACAGTCGGAGGTCCTCGCCGTAGCCATACACGCGTCCATCGCTCGCCCGCACCAGTGAGCGGTAGGGGTCGCTGGGGCCGGCGGCGAGCGCATGCACGCTGCGCGCACGGAAGCGGTTGAGGCCGAGATTGGTGCCGACCCAGAGGTTGCCCTCGCGATCGACGATGATCGGCACGGCCGATGTGGCGGTCAGTCCGTGCGGTGAATCGAAGCGTTCCATGCGTACGGCATGGTCGCCCTGGAAGGTGACTCGGGCCACGCCGCCATGTGGGCTCATCGTGGCCCACAGCGCACCATCGGCGGTGAACTGCAGGCGCGCGGCGACCAGATCCGGCAATCGCCGTGCTTCGCGCTCATTCTCGGCCATCAGGCCCTGCGCGTTGGCCAGCGGCGAGGTGCCGCGCACGCGGTCGGCCAGCCACACTTCGCCCTGCGGGCTTTCCGCCAGTGACGCCATCTGCGATACGGCGATGCCGGTGTCCTTGAACACGGCATCGCCTGATGCGCGCATCCAGACCTTCAGGTCGGCCAGTACCCAGAAGGTGCCGCGGCTGTCATGCAGCACCCATTGCACGCGATGCTCCGGCACGCCGCTCCCGCTCGGCAGCGGTTGCCAGCTCTGGCCGTCGAACCAGCGCAGGCCACCATTGATGGCCGCCCACAAGCGACCGTCGCGGCCCTGGCTGAACTGCGGAACCACGCCGACCGGAACGCCCTGGCTGCGGCCGTAGTTGTGCAGCTGGCCGCGCGCGAGCTGGCTGATGCCGGCCTGGAAGTAGCCGATCCAGAGTGCGCCATCGCTGCGGTGCGCCAGCGTGACCATGTTGGAGGAGGGAAAGGCGCTGCCGACCGGTGCCGGCTGGCGTTCAAAGCGGCGGCCATCGAAGCGGTAGAGGCCCGAGCCGGTGGCCAGCCACAACAGGCCATCGCGGTCCTGGCTGATGTCCCATATATCACCCGGCGCGCCCTGGCCAACCCGCCAGGCGGTGTGCTCGTAGCCGGGCAGGCCGCTGCTCAGCAAAGGACGCTGCACGCCGAACGCAGGCAGGGAGATCAACAGCAGCAGGCACGCCAGCATCGCTGGCAGGCGCTGCTGGAACGGGAAGGGGTGGCCACGCATGGCGGGCATTCTGTCAGGTACGGGGCAGTCCAGGGTGACCCGAACGGGGTAGGTGCGTGGCGCGGCACTCGGCTATCACCCCGGCATGTTCCGTGGAGCCCGGCCATGCAGCGCCTGTTTGTGATGTTTCCCGACCGTGCACCGGGCATCGGCCTGTTGTGGCTGCGGCTGTGCGTGGCCGCTGCGCTGTGCATGCCGGCGCCGCACACCGGTGAGTGGTCGATACCCGGCCTGGTGGTGGCCGCGATGCTGGTGCTGGGCGCGCTGACCCCGCTGGCGGCGGTGCTGGCAACGTTGGGCCTGTACCTGCTCGCCCAGCCGTGGGCACTGGCACCACTGCCGCTGGCGCTGCTGCTGCTTGGGCCGGGCGCCTATTCGCTGGATGCCCGGCTGTTCGGCCGTCGCCTGCTTGGGCGGCGGCCTCCCCCATTCGGGTAGGTGCCGGCTTCGTCCGTCGGGGGTAGGGCTTCCGGCGCGTGGCACCGACCATGAGCCACCCCTCTGCGGCGTCCCCATGGCCACCGTCTCTCTGCCTGCTTCGCCCACCGCATCGCTGGCCCCGCACCAGGCGGCGGCGTTGCAGCGCGCCCTGCGCTATGTCGATGAACACCTGTCGCAGCCGCTGCGGGTGACCGAGCTGGCGGAGGCTGCCTGTGTCAGTCGCTTCCATCTGGTGCGCCTGTTCCGTAGCGGCACGGGCGCCAGCCCGCTGCGCTACGTGCGCCGCCGCCGCATCCAGCGCGCCTGCCAGCTGTTGCCGGCCGCGAAGCTGCCGATGTCATCGCTGGCGCAGCAGCTGGGCTTCTTCGACCAGAGCCATTTCGTCCGCAGCTTCCGCGCCGAGACCGGCTGCAGCCCAGGCCAGTACCTGGCGGGCGATGCGGCGCTGTTGCTTCCCCCAGAACGTGCTTCCAACGGAGTCCATCCATGAGCCTTGCCACCGCTGTTCCCGCCCCATCCCTGTTGTCGCCCACCGATCACGCGCTGGTGCTGATCGACTTCCAGTCGCAGATGGCATTTGCCACCCATACCATCGACATCTCGGCGCTGCGCAACAATGTGTCGCTGATCAGCAAGGGCGCCAAAGGCTTCAACGTACCGGTGCTGCTGACCACGGTGGCCGAGACGTCGTTCTCCGGCCCGATGTTCCCGGAACTGCCTGAGATCTTCCCGGGCCAGCCGGTGTTCGACCGGACCTCGATGAACACCTGGGAAGATCAGGCGGTGATCGCGGAGATCAACCGCATCGGCAAGCGCCGCCTGGTGCTTGCCGGCCTGTGGACCAGCGTCTGCATCGTTGGTCCGGCGCTGTCGGCGCTGGCGCAGGGGTTCGAGGTGTACGTGATCACCGATGCCTGTGGGGATGTCAGCGAAGAGGCCCACGAGCGTGCGATCACCCGCATGGTGCAGGCGGGCGCGGTGCCGATGACCAGCGTGCAGTACCTGCTTGAACTGCAGCGTGACTGGGCGCGTGGCGAAACCTACGAGCTGACCACCGGCATCGCCCGCGACCATGCCGGTGGCTACGGCATCGGTATCCAGTACGCCAAGCGCATGTTTGGCGCGCAGGAAGGCGGGCACTGAGCATGCTGGCTGGGCATGGCCTCGACCTGGCCCTGCTGATGCTGCGCGTGGCAGCTGGGGGATTCCTGCTGCCTCACGCGCTGGGCAAGCTGTTCGGCTGGTTCGGCGGCCCCGGGCTGGCCGGTTTCGCTACCGAGTTGCGCGGCTTCGGACTGCCAGCGGCGGCGCCACTGCCGCTGCTGCTGGCCCTGTTGCAGGTGCTGTGCGGACTGGCCGTGCTGCTGGGTTGGCAGGTCCGCATCGCCGCACTGGTCGCCGCCGCGTTCATCGGCTTCACCGTACTGCTGGCCCTGCCCAAGGGCTGGTTCTGGATGCGCGGTGGCAGCGAGTACCCGTTGATGTGGACCACGGTACTGCTGGCCGTCGCGCTGGCCGGGCCCGGCGCCTGGGCGCTGGACGGCCAACGCCTGCCGGGAGACCACGCATGAATCACGATCCACTCGACCACGGCCGTCGCAACGTGGTGCTGGCCAGCGGTGCCGCTGTTGCGCTGGGTGTGGCCGGCCGTGCCGGTGCCGCATTCGATTCCACTTCCAAGGAGCGTCGCATGAGCACGCTGGTCATCCGCAATGCCCGCATCACCACCCTCGACCCGCAGCAGCCACACGCACAGGCGCTGGCCGTGCAGGAGGGGCGCATCGTTGCCGTCGGCAGTGACGAGCAGATCATGCGCGACTGGGGCAACGAAGCGACCGTGATCGATGCACAGGGCCGGCGCCTGTTGCCCGGCCTCAACGACAGCCACACGCACCTGATCCGCGGTGGCCTGAACTACAACCTGGAGCTGCGCTGGGATGGCCTGCGTTCGCTGGCCGACGCGATGGCGATGCTGAAGGCACAGGTTGATCGCACCCCGGCACCGCAATGGGTACGCGTGGTGGGAGGTTTCACCGCCGCGCAGTTCAACGAGAAGCGCCTGCCGACCCTGCAGGAACTCAACGACATCGCGCCGGATACGCCGGTATTCCTGCTGCACCTGTACGACCGCGCGCTGCTCAACCGCGCTGCGCTGCGTGCCTGCGGCTACACCAAGGACACGCCGGATCCTCCGGGCGGGCAGATCGTGCGCGACGCGCTGGGCAACCCGACCGGACTGCTGCTGGCCAAGCCCAACGCGCTGATCCTGTACGCGACGCTGGCCAAGGGGCCCCGGCTGCCGATCGAGTACCAGGCCAATTCGACGCGCCACTTCATGCGCGAGTTGAACCGGCTGGGCATCACCTCGGTGATCGACGCCGGCGGTGGTTTCCAGAACTATCCAGAGGACTACCAGGTCATCGAGCAGCTGCACCGTGATGACCAGCTGACGGTACGCATCGCCTACAACCTGTTCACCCAGAACAAGGGCAAGGAAGTGGATGACTTCCGCGGCTGGAGCGAGATGCTGCAGCCTCGCCAGGGCGATGATCTGCTGCGCCACAACGGGGCCGGCGAGATGCTGGTATTTTCCGCGGCCGACTTCGAGCTGTTCAACGAGCCACGCCCGGAGCTGCCACCGGAGCTGGAGCCGGAACTGCACGATGTGGTGAAGCTGCTGGTCGAGAAGCGCTGGCCGTTCCGCATCCACGCCACCTACGACGAGAGCATCACCCGCATCCTGGACGTGTACGAACAGGTCAACCGCGAGGTGCCGTTCGATGGCCTGCACTGGTTCATCGACCATGCCGAGACCATCACCCCGCGCAACATCGAACGCATCCGCGCGCTGGGAGGCGGCATTGCCGTGCAGCACCGCATGGCCTACCAGGGCGAGGCCTTCGTCGAGCGCTATGGCGTGCAGGCGGCGCGGCACACGCCGCCGGTGAAGCGGATGCTGGCCGAAGGCGTGCCGGTGGGCGCCGGTACCGATGCCACCCGCGTGGCCAGCTACAACCCATGGGTGGCGCTGTCCTGGCTGGTGACCGGGCGCACCGTCGGCGGCCTGGCCCTGTATGGCGACGAAAACCTGCTGGAGCGCGAACAGGCGCTGCGCCTGTGGACCCAGGGCAGTGCCTGGTTCTCCGGCGATGAAGCGGTGAAGGGCACGCTGAAGGCTGGCCAGCTGGCCGACTTCATCCTGCTGTCGGCTGATTTCTTCCGCGTCGATGACGCGCGGATTGCCGACATCACCAGCGTGCTGACCGTGGTCGGTGGCCGCATCGTGCACGCCGACGGTGACTACGCCGGCCTGGCCCCGCAGCTGCCGCCGGCGATGCCCAACTGGTCGCCGGTGAACAGGTTCGGGGGCTACCACGTGGGTGGCGCCGCGACCGGCCTGGCCGCGGCCCACCGCCATCACCACGGTGTGGCCTGCACCACGCATGGCGCCCATGGTCATGCCGCCCGGCACGCGGCACCGACCGACGACCTGACCGCGTTCTGGGGCGCGATGGGATGCTCGTGCTTCGCGTTCTGAGCCTGGCGCTGCTGGTCGCGCCGACAGTGACGCTGGCCTGCGAAAACGGTCGTTGCATCGAGGCTGGTGACGGCCAATTGCAATGGGATGCGTCGCTGCGCGTGCGTGGGCTGTACTACGACCCGAGCCGGTTCGGCATTGGCGGTAGCGAGGATGGCTATGGCCTGCTGCGCGCGCTGGCCTCGGCCACCTATGTGGAAGAGACCTGGCAGGCGAAGCTGCAGCTGGGTGTGCACGGGGAGGATGGTAAAGCCGGCGGTCCCGGCCGTACCGATCGCAGCGCGCTGGATGTGCAGCAGGCCTACTGGCGCTGGCAGCGCGGTGTCTTTCATCTGCAGCTGGGGCGGCAGGAGGCCGGCTACGGCAGCTCGCGGCTGTTGTCGGTACGCGATGGGCCGAACATCCGCCTGGCCTTCGACGGCGCACGTGCAGGCTGGAAAGGCCGTCTCGGCATGCTGGACCTGATGGTGCTGCGGCCGGTGGAGAACCGAGCCGGTGCCTTCGATGATCGGGGTGAACACGGTGCCCATCTGTGGGGTGCGTACGCCACGACGGCACGCGGTCAGGCGGCGGCCCAGTGGGATCTGTACCTGCTGGACTACCGCCGCGAAGGCGCGCGGTTCGCCGCAGGTGGCGGTATCGAGCGGCGGCAGACCCTGGGCGCACGATGGTTCGGCCAGGCCGGTGCACTGGACTGGAACAACGAACTGGTGGTGCAGGGCGGTGAACTGCGTACCGCCACGGGTGACCTCGGCATCCGCGCCTGGACGCTGGCCACCGATACGGGCTGGCGCTGGACGGACCTGCCGCTGCAACCGCGGTTGGGGCTGAAGGCGGACATCGCCAGTGGCGATGGCAATCTGCATGACGGCCGCCTGGGAACCTTCAATGCACTATTCCCGAAATCGGCCTACTTCAGCGAGGCCAGCCTGCTGGCCCCGGCCAACCTGATGGACGTCCAGCCGACCCTGACCCTGCGCCTGCACGACGCGGTGACGACGGAACTGGGCGTACAGATGGCCTGGAAGCATCGTCGCGCCGATGCGGTCTACACCACGCCGGCACCGCTGGTGGCGTTGCCGGGCAGCGCCGGTGGCGCGCGCCGCATCGGCACTCAGTACAAATCCGAAACCCGCTGGCAGGCCAGCGAACACTGGCAATGGCAGCTGCAGCTGGCCTGGGTCGATGCCGGTCCTGCACTGAAGCAGGCCGGGGGCCAGGACACGCTGTTCGCCTCGATCGTTGGAGCATGGCAATGGTGAACGCAACCGCGTCGCAACCTTCCGCACAGGCCGCAGGGGCCTGGTCACCGTTGAAGATCCGGATGTTCCGTTCGATCTGGCTGGCGATCCTGGCCAGCAACATCGGCACCTGGGTCAACGACGTGGCCGCCGCCTGGGTGATGGCCGAGCGTACCGGCTCGCCGTTGATGGTGGCGCTGGTGCAGTCGGCCACCACGGTGCCGATCGTGCTGCTGGCGCTGGCCGCCGGCACGCTGGCCGACATCGTCGACCGGCGCAGGTACCTGCTGGCCACCCAGGGCTGGATGCTGCTGGTGGCTGCGGTGATGGCGGCGCTGACCGCGATGGACATGCTGACCCCGCAGCTGCTGGTGCTGCTGACCTTCTGCATGGGCTGCGGCGCGGCGATGGCGATGCCGGCGCAGGCGGCGATCGTGTCCGAGCTGGTGCCGCAGCCGATGCTGGCCTCGGCGGTGGCGCTGAACTCGATCGGCATCAACATCGCGCGCTCGATCAGCCCGGCCATCGGCGGCGTGATCGTGGCGCAGCTTGGTGCGGTCTGGGCCTTCGGTTTCAACGCCATCACCTTCGCCGCGATGCTGTTCGTGGTGTGGGGCTGGGAGCGTGACCCGAAGCAGTCCAGCCTGCCGCCGGAAGGCTTCGGTGCCGGCCTGAAGGCAGGCCTGCGCTACGCCAGCCGCGCCGGGCGGCTGCAGGCGGTCCTGATCAAATCGGTCGGCTTCTTCTTCTTCGCCGCGGCGATGAACGCCTTGCTGCCGGTGGTGGTGCGCGGGCAGATGCAGGGTGGGGCGGGGCAGTACGGCATGCTGCTGGGCTGCATTGGTATCGGTGCGGTTGGCGGCGCGCTGCTGCTGCCGAAGCTGCGCGCCCAGATGGACCGCGACCTGCTGGTGCTGCTGGCCACGCTGTCGCTGGCGTTGAGCCTGGTCGGGCTGGCGCTGACCCGCAGCTGGTACGTGCTTCCCGTGGTGATGCTGGTCAATGGCTTTGCCTGGATCACCGTGCTTTCTTCGCTGCAGATTGCCGCGCAGACGGCGGTACCGGCGTGGGTACGTGCGCGCGCGTTGGCGCTGTACATCATGGTGTTCTCTGCCGGCATGGCCGCTGGCGGCCTGAGCTGGGGCGCGCTGGCGCAGCGCACCTCGCCCGAGCTGGCGCTGCTGGTGTCTGCCGCCGGTGCGGTGATCGGCGGGCTGCTGGTCTGGCGCGTGCGCATCGCCGGTACCGAAGACCTGAACCTGCGCCCGGCCGGGCACTGGCCGGCACCGGAACTCTCAGTTCCGGTATCCAATGATCGCGGCCCGGTGCTGGTGACCATCGAATACCGCATCGACGAAGCCGATCGCAGTGCATTCCAGGCGCAGATGCGCGCGCTGGGAACGATCCGTCGCCGTGATGGCGCCGTGGTCTGGGGCGTGGTTGAGGACGTGGCGACGCCGGGCATCCACCTGGAGTATTTCGTGACCCCGTCGTGGCTGGAGCATCTGCGCCAGCACGAACGCATCACCGCCGATGACAAGGCGATCCAGGAGGTGTTGCGCGAACTGCATCGCGGCGAACGGGCACCGGTGGTACGTCACTTCGTGGGGGGCCAGGACCCGCTACCCAAGGCCGCCGTTCCGCACCACCACAGCGATATCTGACCTGCTCTGGTAGAGCCGGCCGCTGGCCGGCTGCACGTGCTTTGGATCCGGATGGAAAAGTTGCCGGCCCACCCCCCCGCCGCATATCATTTGCGTGCGAACGCCAGCAGGTCGGCGTTGAACGCGTCGGCGTGGGTGACCGTCAGACCGTGCGGGGCACCGGCATACACCTTCAGTACGGCGTCGCTGATGATCTGCGAGGACAGTTTGGCCGAAGCATCGAACGGTACGATCTGGTCATCATCGCCATGCACGACCAGCGCAGGCACGTCGATCTTCTTCAGGTCACCGGTGTAGTCCACTTCCGAGAATTCGTGGATGCAGTCGTACTGGCCCTTGACGCCGCCGAGCATGCCCTGCAGCCAGAACGAATCACGCATGCCCTGGGTGACGCTGTTGCCATCGCGGTTGGCGCCGAAGAACGGCGTGGCCAGGTCCTTGAAGAACTGCGAGCGGTCGCCGCCGGTGCCCTTGCGGATGCCGTCGAAGACCTCAAGCGAAGTGCCGGCCGGGTTGCCGGCGGTCTTCAGCATCAACGGCGGCACGGCGCCGACCAGCACCACCTTGGCGACGCGCCTGCTGCCGTGGCGGCCGATGTAGTGGGCCACTTCGCCGCCGCCGGTGGAATGGCCGACCAGGATCGCGTCCTTCAGGTCCAGCGCGTCGATCACCGCGGCCAGGTCGTCGGCGTAGGTATCCATGTTGTTGCCGTCCCAGGTCTGGCTGGAGCGGCCGTGGCTGCGACGGTCATGGGCAATCACGCGATAGCCGTTCTGCCCCATGAACAGCATCTGCGGGTCCCAGGCATCGGAAGACAGCGGCCAACCGTGGGCGAACACGACCGGCTGGCCGCTGCCCCAGTCCTTGTAGAAGATGCGGGCGCCATCGGCGACGGTGACGTAATTGCTCATTGCAGGTTCCTTGGCGGAAGGGAGGAAAGGCACCTGCAGGCCTGCCGGTGCCTCCCGCAGTACAGCGCAACGGCTGTCGAATGCCTTGCACGCCTGTGCTGGATTGCCGGGGCTGTGACGTGTATCGCTCTGGCAGCGAGCAGATGGCCGGCTGACGATGGCGGCAGTCCCATCGAGGAACCTGTGATGCCGAGAGTGCAGTGCTGCCCGTTGTTGTGTCTGCTGCTGGCAGGCGCCGTTCACGCGCAGACCCAAGTCTACAAGTGCGTGGAGGGATCCCATCCGGTCTATCAGCAGACGCCCTGCCAGGGACGTGCGGAATGGCGCTGGGAGGTTCCGGCGGAACAGTCATTGTCGCGTGGCCCTGGGCCTGCCGCGGCCACACCCGCGCCGGCCCGCCGGCGGGCGTCACGCCGCGGGCGCGCGCGGGCTGCGCTGATCCCGATCAGCGCCGATCCCCGCGCCTGTGAGCGTGCGCGGCAGCAACGCGGGAAGGCGTTGGCCAGGGCCAGGCGCCTGGACTTCGTACAGCGCCGGCAGCTGGATGACGCGGTGCACGACGCGTGTCGCTGATTTTCGTGCTGAAAACGACAACGGCGCCCATGGGCGCCGTTGTGCGGAGACGCTGGAAGCGCGGGCTCAGCGACCGTCGCTGGCCGCCGCCGGTGCCGGCGAGGGCACGCTGTCCGGCTTGGGCAGGCTCAGCTCCGGGTTGCCCTGTTCGGCCTGCAGGATCTGGATGCGGCGCTGCAGCGCGTCCAGCTGGCTGTTGGTGCTCTGCACGTCGGTGCTCAGGCTGACTGCCTGCTGCTGGGCCTGCTGCAGGGCCGCGCTGACCTGGGCCGACTGCGCCTGCTGCTGTTCCATTTCCTGTTGCAGGGTGCGCAGGCGCTCCTCGTTGTAGGCCACCAGGCGCTCGGTGTAGCGCTTGCCGGCTTCCAGCCGGGTGGTGTCGATATAGACCTGGGCCAGCTGTTCGGACTGCTGCGCAAACGTGCGGTAGACGCGCTCGGCGTTGTCCACGGCATCGGTCTTGATCACCCGCCAGAAGTTCTTTTCCTGGAACAGGGCGACGTAATACGTCAGGGTGTTGGCGTTGAACAGCAGGCTGGCACCGTAGTTGCCGTTGTAGGTGGTGCGCAGCTCGGTCAGCTGGCGCGAATCCATCAGCTGCTTGAGTTCGTCCACGGTGTTGCGCACTACCGGTGCGGTGCGCGCGGCCGGCTCTGCGGCTGCTTCGCGGTCGCCACGGGCGGCCATCGCCGCCGGTGCCACCAGCATCATGGCCACGGCCAGCATTGCCGCGCCGCGCGCCTGACGGGCGAAGACCGCGCCCCCTGAAGTTTCTCGCATGTCTAGACCATCCACGGATGAGTGTGGGTTGAGATGAAGGTGGTTCCCCGCCGGGAGTCTAGCATGGGCGCGGGCGCCGCCAAGGGCGCCCGTCACGGGTCAATAGACCAGCTGCGCGGCGCTGCACTGGATCGATTGCACGTTGACATCGGTCCGGCCCAGTTCCAGCCCCAGCACACTGGCCAGCAGGTTGGTCAGCAGGGTGCCAACGCTGTTGAGGACCGGGCGCAGCGCGGCCAGGATCGGCTTCAGCAGCGTGCATAGCAGCCCGCTGCAGCTGACGCTGCCATCGGGGTTGGTGACGCCGGTTCCACCGGCACCATCGAGGAAGCCGGCCGGCGCGGTCTGGATGTACGACGCCAGGTTGTTGCGCACGCAGCCGTTGTAGTCGATCAGGTTGCCGAGCAGGCTGTCGCAGCGGTTGATCAGCAGGCCGCCGACCAGTGAGCCGAGCAGCCCGTCGAGCACGCCCAGGCCCTGGCCGGTGACGGTGACCTTGAACGCATCCCAGACCGGCCCGTCCTTGTGGCAGGTGACCAGGTTCAGCAGGCCGCATGCGTAGGGCAGGCCGCCGGGCACATTCCAGCTGTTCAGCGGCGCCAGCTGCCGGCTGGGGTCGCCATCGCGCAGCAGCGGAATCAGCTTGTTGACGTCATAGCGCGTGTTGGGCGGGAACGTGGCCTGCAGGTAGCGGTCGGCCAGCGCCTTGGCGGTGTCGTTCGCGCTCATGCCCTGCTTGGGTGAGCTGAGCATGCCAGACAGGACCCGCAGCAACTCGTTGACCAGATCGGAAACGGCATTGCCCAGCGCCAGCGGATTGATCTGGGTGGAGCCGCTTTCGCCGGCAGCCAGGGTCAGGTTCTGCGAACTGGTCAACGCGGGCAGGGTGATCTTGTCGTTGATCAAGGGCTGGCCCAGCAGTGTCAGCAGCTGTTCCTTCTGCAGGGTGTTGTCACAGACATTGTTCTTGGAGAACCGCTGTGCGGGATCGACGTTGCCGACGCAGGCGCGCAGCACCGAGGAATCGACCTGGATGGTGGCCTGGGGCGAGGTGCCGCCGCATTGGATGCCGGTCAGCGTTCCCATTGCGTTGGCGACATCGACGTGTACGGGCAGATGCAGGCGCGTACCCAGCAGCTGCAGCAGTGGGCCGAGCGCAAACAGGTTGTTGCTGTCGACATCGGCCATCAGCCGGACCTGCGCGTTGTAGGCGCGCGACCCGACGCCACCGATGGCGATCGACGGCGGTTCGACCACCCCGGCCTGCACGTTGATGCCCAGCAGGTTGAGGCCGCCGATCGCGATGCCATTGCCCTCATTGGCGATGGAAATGGCGGTGCTGATCAGGTTGAGGACGCTGATCTTCGATTCCAGCGCGCTGCCGGCGGTACCGTCCGGAGAAATGACTTCGGCGAACAGGCCACCGCCGCCGGATTCGCTGCCCAGCGCGATGTTGAGCTTGGTGATGTCCAGCCGGGTGGCGACCAGGTCCGACAGGGCACGCAGCTGCACGCCGACGGTGGTATCGCGGCCGACCACCGTGGCGGTGGCGTCGACCAGCTGCGCCAGCGAGATCTTGTTGACTGCCAGCAGGCGGTTGAAGTCCGCCACGCTGAGGTTGGCGCTGACTGGAATGTTGAGCGCCTTCAGCAGGCCGGAGGGTGTGACGTTGGCCTGCGCCAGGCCGTCATAGGAAAGCACGGTGGCGTTGGTGACATCCAGGCCGATCAGGCGCAGGGTCGACATCAGCAGCGAATCGCCGCGGGTCCGCAGCAGCTGCGAGCCGACGGCGAACACCGCAGTGGGCTCGGAGCGGCGCGCCACCGCCTGCACGCTGACGGTCGGCAAGCTGGTGTTCTGCCCGAAGAAGGGCAGCACGCTGCGCTGCGCGATGACCTGCACGGCATTGCGTGGATTGGCGGCATCCACAGTCCCCTGGAAACGATTGGCCGTGCCGCGTGTCGCGCTCCAGTTCCCGCACCTGATCTGCAGGCTGCCGGCAAACCGGTTCTGGGTCAGCGCGCTCTGCCGCGCCGCACTGTTGTCGCTGTTGTCCGACGTGCACAGTTCCAGGCGCTGGGCGCCGGCCAGTGCCGCCAGGTCGGCGACCTTCTGCGCATCGCGCTTGGCCCAGAACAGGTAGCCGATCTCGACCAGCCCGAGCATGGCCAGCAGCGCCAGCATGACCAGCATCATGGTGACCGACATGCCTCCGCGGGGGCGGTTGAAGCTGAACTGGCGTGGGCGTTTCATGGCCTACCTCAACGTCCGGATGAGGATGTTCCCTTGGACTTGCCGACATCGGTTTCAAAGAAATCGGGAATCTCGTGCTGGAAGCTCTTCAGGTAGCGTGCGTAGCTCAGGGTGGCCTGGTCGCCGAGGATCGGCAGGCGCGGGCCGGCCTGCTGCCCCGAGGCCTGCAGCTGGAACAGGCTGCGCGTGGCGTCGCCGATCTCGCTGCGGCGTACTGCTGGCGCAGGTGCGGCCGCTGTGCTGGCGACGTGGTAGGCAGGGGGAGGGGCGGGTGCCGGTACGGGTACACGTGCCTCGGGCGCGGACACGTCGACCGTTGCCAGCGTTTCGGACTGCAGCGGTTGTGCTGCGGTTGCAGCGGGACGGGCGCCGCCGAGCATCTGCCCGGTCAGCGGCTGTTGCTGTGCCTGGGCAGCTGTCGCCAGCAGCAGGCCGCTCAGCGCGGGCAACAGGCGACGGGTCAGGTGTGGCTTGATCATGGCGTGTTCCCGGTGGGCTGGTCTGGGGTGCTGAAGCGTTCGAGCATCGAAGGTGGCAGGCGCTGCGGATTCCGCTCATCGCGAGCGTCGCGTCGCGCTTCGGCGGCCAGCCGGGCCGCGGCCTGCGGGCGGGCCGGCGAGCCGGCAACCGCGCGGGGGGCTGCCACCTCGCGTGCCGCTGCTGCAGCCTGGCGCTGCTGCAGGCGTGCGCGGATCTGCTCGACCTGCTGCTGGATGCCGCGGCGGCTGTCTTCGTTGAGGTTGGCCTGCTGGGCCAGGCGCTCGGCCGTGGCGGTGTCCCCACGCAGCACCGCCCACAGTGCAAGGTTGGCCGTCGCCTTGGCATTGCCGGGTGACAGCTCGAGCGCCTTTGCCAGCGGCTCACGGGCCTGGTCGAACTGTCCTGCACGCAGCCGCGCGTAGCCCAGATCGCCGAGGTAGTCGGTGTTCAGCGGTTCCAGTTGGGTGGCCCGGGCCAGAGACTGCTCGCTGCCGGCGTCGTCATCGCGATGCGCGGCGATCAGGCCCAGCCCATGTGCGGCGGCGGCCGCCTGCGGCCCCGTGGACAGTTCGCGGTAGAGCGCGATGGCAGCGTCGGTCTGCCCGGTTTCGCGCAGGGCGTCGGCCTGCAGCAGCCGCAGCGCCGGGCGATCACCGTAGCGCTGGCGGAATGCATCGACGTGGGCCAGCGAGGCATACCAGGCGCCCTGCTGCTGCATGCGCGCGATCAGTTCCAGGTAGGCGTTGCGGCTGTCCTGTGGTGCCGGTTCGGGCGCGGCCAGGCTGGGCGCGCGCAGGTACTTCGGCGTGGTCGACGCGCAGCCACTGGCGACGGCGGCAAGGGCGAACAGCAGGCAGGCGGTGCGAAGGGCGGGCATCAGGTCGTTCCCATCGAGGACATGGTGGCGGCCAGCGCAACCAGCGCCGGGCCGGCAAGAACCAGCATCAGCGCTGGCAGCAGGGTCAGCATCATCACTACCGTCATCTTCACCGAGAGCTTGCCGACCTTTTCCTTCAGCGAATTGCGGCGCTGCTCGCGCAGGCGGATGCTGAACTGGCGCAGTGGCTCCTGCACCGCGCCACCGTGTGCATGCACCTGCAGGATCAGTTGCACCAGGCTGCTCAGGTCGTCGTCACCGTAGACGTCACTCAGGCGGCGCAGCGATTGCGCGCGGGTGCGCCCGTGGGTGTAGGCCACGTTGGCTTCCTGCAGTTCGCCGCCGAGGATCGGCAGCGCATCACGCAGCTTGTCGCCCAGCGTCTGCAGGCTCTGGTCCATGCTGAATCCCACCCCCTGCAGCAGGCGCAGCAGGTCGATCAGCAACGGCAGCTCGTTCTCGACTGCACGGCGGCGACGCTTGACCCAGGCAGACAGGGCGAACTTGGGCAGCAGCAGGCCCGCTGCCAGTGCACCGATCACCACCATGATCTTCGCCAGCCCGGTCGCCTCGCTGAAGGCCAGCGCAAGGGCCAGTACCAGCAGCGCCAGCAGCAGGCGGACGCCGAGATAGATGGCGGTGCCGCGGCGCGTGTTCCAGCCGGCCAGATCCAGCAGCAGGCGATCCTCGTTGGCCAGCAGTGCGGCTTCCAGGCGGCCACCACTGAGCGAGCGACCGAAGCGCTCCAGCCAGCCGAGCGAGTCGTGGCCCGTGGCTTCCACTTCGCGCGCCTCGTCACGCGGCTGCAGAGCGGTCTTGAGCGTCGCCGACGTGCGCTGTTCACGATGGCTGCGGACCCAACCGGCAAACCCGAGCAGGGCCACGCCCGCGGCCAGCACCAGCAATGAAAGCGCAAACCAGGTGCTCGTACTCATCGGGCTTCTCCAGGGGGGCTGCGATGGCTCATAGCGATTTGGCCAGTCGATACAGCAGGAAGGCGCCCACCAGCTCCAGGCCCAACGCGATCAGCAGGACCTTGTGGCCGAGCGGCTCGTGCAGCACGGGTTGGAAGAAGTCGGGGCTGGCGATGGCCATCAGCACGGCGCTGGCCGGCGGCAGCAGGCCCAGCACCCAGGCCGACATCCGCGTTTCCGAGGTGGTCGCCGCCAGCTCCTGCTGTGCCTGTTCCAGGTCGCGCATGAAGTCGCCCATGCGCTGCAGGATCTGGTCGGAGCGGCCGCCGATGCGCACGCTGACGCCGATCACCACCGACAGCACCTTCAATACATCCATGCGATAGGGCTGCGCGGCGAGTGACAACGCGCGATCCAGGTCCATGCCGCTGCGGGCATAGCGCACCGTGGTGTCGAGCAGGCCGCGCAGCGGCGCGCTGGTCTGCATCGACGCGACCTGGAAGGCCGCCTGCAGGCTGTTGCCCAGCGCGGTCAGGCGCACCAGGTTGTCGAGGAAATCGGGCAGCTGGTGCAGCAGCTGCGCGCGCAGCCGGGTGGTCCGGCGCATGATCCACAGCCAGCAACCGAGCGCGTACAGCAGCAGGGTCAGCGGGAACATCCACGCGGTGCCCAGCCGCAGCATGGCCGTCAATGACAGCACCAGGCCCGGCACCAGCAGCATCACCGGAAGTTTCCAGCCAGGTTGCAGGCCCGCACGTTGCAGCAGTCCATTCCAGGGCAGCGGCCTGCGCCCGCTGCTGGCAGGCCGCGCGGGCTCGTTGGCGGCGGCACTGGCGATGCTGGCCGATGGCGAAGTGGCTGCATTGCCCCGCGCCAGCTGCTGCTCGGCATGCTGCAGTGAAGCCTGGCGTTGCTCGCGGGTGCTGGCCGTGCCCCACAGCCATGCCGCCAGCGCCAGCAGCACGGAGATGATGCTCAGCACGCCCAGCAGCAGACCGGTGCCCATGCTCAATAGTCTCCGTACAGCGATTCGCGCAGCAGCTGGCGGAACGGTTCCAGCTTGTGCGAGTGGGGCTGGAAGCCCAGGCCGATCCAGCGGTCGATCTCCCGGCCGTTCGCATCGATCTGCAGTTCGTGCCGGAACATCTCCTGGGTGGTGATCAGGTTGTCGCTGACGCCGGTGATTTCCGTGATCGAGACCAGCACGCGGCGGCCGCTGCCCAGTCGCGAGATCTGCACGATGAAGTCGATCGCACTGGCAATCTGCCGGCGAAGGCTGTCTTCGCTGCCCTGGAAGCCGGCGAAACCTGCCAGCATCTCGATGCGGTACAGGCAATCACGCGGTGAATTGGCATGGATGGTCGCCATCGAGCCGTCGTGGCCGGTGTTCATCGCCTGCAGCATTTCCAGCACCTCGGCGCCACGGACTTCGCCGACCACGATGCGGTCCGGCCGCATGCGCAGGCTGTTGCGCACCAGGTCGCGGATGCTCACCGCACCGTGGCCTTCGGCGCCGCCGATACGGCTTTCCAGGCGCACCACGTGCGGGTGGTTGAGCGACAGTTCGGCAGTGTCCTCGACGGTGATCACGCGCTCGTTGGGCGGCACGTAGCTGGCCAGTGCGTTCAGCAGCGAGGTCTTGCCGGAGCTGGTTCCGCCCGACACCAGGATGTTGCAGCGCCCCAGCACCATGGCTTTCAACAGCGCCTGCATCGGCGCGTCGAAGGTGCCTTTGGCCAGCAGTTCGTCAGGCGTGAACGGGTCCTTGCGGAACTTGCGGATGGAGACCATCGGTCCATCCACCGCCAGCGGCGAAATGATTGCGTTGAGGCGCCCGCCATTGGGCAGGCGCGCATCGACCATCGGGTTGGAGTCATCCAGGCGGCGCCCCAGTGGTGCGAGGATGCGGCGCAGGATCCGCAGCAGGTGGGTATCGTCGGTGAAGCGCTGCGTGGCGCGCTTGAGCTGGCCGCCCTGCGAGACGTGCACATCCTTGAAGCCGTTGATCAGGATGTCTTCGATCGACGGGTCATGCAGCAGGTCGTCGAGCGGGCCGAAGCCGGTCAGCTCCTTGACCAGCCCTTCAGCGACTACCTGCATTTCTTCTTCATTGATCGGGATGCGCCATTCCTGGATGAAGCCCACCGTCTGCACCTGTACCCAGCGTGCGATGGTGTCCGGCGCCCAGGAATCAATGTCGATGCGCTCGTCCTCGATGCTGTTGAGCAGGTGCTCATGCGCGGCCGACAGCACCTTCTGGTACTGCTCGGTCTGCGCGAACGGCAGGTGGCCCGGCGGGGTGTCGGGCAGCACCGGGCGGGTGGCGGCATGCGGGAACGGGGTTACCTTGTCTTCCATTGCGATCCACCCAGGGCAAGGGAGAGTCTTTCCCGCAGTCCCTGTGCCTGCACCGGGCATGCAGCCGGGTCCAGGCGCGAAACGAGCGGGGCGAGGGCACGCAGGTAGGGGTCGCGCGGTGCGTCCTGCAGCAGCAGGTGGCCCTGGCTGGCAGCAAGGCGCACCCGTGGACGTTCGGGCAAGGTGGCCAGCAGCGGCACCTCGAAGCGACGCGCGATCTGTTCCGGGCTCATGCCGCTGCTGTCGTCGTGGCGATTGATCACCAGCTGCAGCCGCTTCTCGCGCTCGCGCTGCCCGGCAAGGTGCTTCAGCGCCTGGTCGAGCGACACCAGGGTGGCGATCGAGGCGTCGGTGACCAGCCAGATTTCGTCGGCCTGGTCCAGCAGCAGCGGCGGCAACTGCCGCAGCGGGCAGCCGCCGGCATCGCACAGCACACTGGCGAAGACGCCGCGCAGGCGCTGCAGCAGTGCACCTGGATCGGAGGGCGGCACGGCGTCACTGCCACCGGCCCGATCAAGCAGTACCAGTCCGGAGTCATGGCGGGCCATGGCGGTGCGGGCGAGGGTGGCGTCGATGCGGCTGGCGTTGCGCAACGCGTCTTCGTAGTGGAAGCGGCTGTCGAGGTTGAGGTACAGCGCGAGATCACCGGACGGCTGTGCCAGCTCCATCAGCAGGCCATCCTGCTGCAACGCTTCGCCCTGGGCGAGGGTGCGGGTCTGCTGCGCGAGCACTGACAGGTGCGCGGCCAGGGTGCTGGTGCCGACCCCGGCACGCACGCCCAGCAGCACGATCAGGCGGGCCTTGTGCGCCAGTTGTGGCGAGGCCGCCGGTCGCGGCGACAGCGCACGGCGCAACGCGGCTTCGATGCCGGCGTTGTCGCTGTCCAGGTCCAGCACGTCGCGCAGGCCGGCGCGCAGCGCGATCACCACGCCTTCGACCTGGCCGGCACTGGTAGCGCCGACCGCGACCAGCACCAGGTCCGGCTGTGTCTGCTGCAGCTGCTGGGCCAGTGCGCTGGAGGCGGCCGCGTGTTCGGGGCGGAAATCGAGCAGCACCAGGCTTTGGCCCCCGCGTTGAAGGTCCTGTGCGGAGGTCGGCGCGTTGCTGTCCTGCCAGTGCAGGGTCGTGGTCGGCGGCAACTTGGCAGCCAGCCGGGGCAGCAGTTCGCGATCCATTCCGTACAGGACCAGGTTCATCGGTGGTCCCTGTGGATGCAGGGGCTGGGCGGTGGCGTAGGGCATGGTCGTGGTATCGCAGGCATCATGGAATCAGCGTGAGAAGCCGGGCACCGGGTCCTGGCTGATCGGACCGAGCAGCCACGAGCCCCATTCGGGCAGGTTCGGCTTGGCTTCGCGTGCGCCGGGCAGCGGTAGTTCGGTGTTGCGCGCAAGCGGCTGCACCAGCCGCGGCGTGACGATGATCACCAGTTCCTTGTCCTGACGCTTGTAGTCGAAATTGCGGAAGAACGAGCCGATGATCGGCAGGTCACCGAGCAGCGGAATCTTGTTGACGCTGGACACCACGTTGGAGCTGACCAGTCCGCCGATGACGAAGCTCTCGCCGTCACCCAGTTCAACCGTGGTATCGGCCCGGCGGGTGGTGATCGAAGGGATCTGCACGCCATTGAGGGCGATGGAGTTGGTGTAGTCCAGATCGCTGGCTTCCGGTGCGACCTTCAGTGCGATGCGGTTGGGCGCCAGCACGGTCGGGGTCACCGTCAGCCCGATGCCGAACGGCTTGTAGGTGATGGTGGTGGTGCCCAGGCCCTGCGGTTCCAGGATGGGCAGTTCGCCACCGGCCAGGAAGCTGGCGCTCTGCCCGGACAAGGCGACCAGGGTGGGCTCGGCCAGCACGCGGGCCATGCCGTTGCTCTGCAGCAGGTCGACATCGGCATTCCACAGGCCCTTGGTGGAGCCGAACACCAGGCGGAACGCCGAGGAAATCGGTGATGTCGACTCGTTGCCCGATTCGCCTTCCTTCATGCCGGGCAGGATGCCGGTGTTGCCGGGCAGCTGGCCGCCGGGACGGGCGATGCCGTAGGCGAAGCTGCCGTTGCGGTTCTGGAAGCTGATGCCGATCTGCTTCAGGGCGGTCTTGTTGAACTCCACCACCTTGACCTCGACCTGGACCACGCCACCGCTGCTGACCGTCGATGCGTCGGCGAGCTGGCCCTCCTTGCCCAGTGCCATCGCCGCGGTCTGCTGTTCCTGCATGTGCGCAAGCACGCTGTCCGTGCTTCCCTGCAGCAGGCCCTGGTGGTCCTGCTGGGTGAACAGCAGGCCGCTGGGGCCGGTGCTCGCCGCGCCCTGCACGGCGCTCTGCACGCGCACCTGCACGCGCTGTGGCTCGGCCTGCTTGCGGTGCCACAGCAGCAGTGTGGTGGTGCCGGGCGCCTTGCCCACCAGCAGCGCCTGGCGCTGGCCGCGCAGCATCACGATGTCGGCGACGCCAGGGTCGGCGATGGCCACGCGCTCGAGGTCGGCGGGCAGGCTCCAAGGACGCTGCTCGCGGGCCTGCAGCACCAGGTCGTCGGCGGCCACGCTTGTTGCCGGTGCCAGCAGCACCAGCATCAGGGCCAGCCAGCGCTGGCGAGGGGAGGGGCGTGGAGACAGTCGGCGTTGGGTCATGGATGCACTCGGCAGGTCAGAGGGAACCACGGGGAGCGGAGCTGTCACCCCGGATGATTTCAATGCCGGAGGCGCGGGGTGCACCGTGGCGGACCGCCGGTGCGCGCGGCGGCGCCTGCGGGTTGGCGCGCGTCGGGGCGGCGCCGCGCCCGGCCAGCGCATCGTCATCGATGCCTGCGAAAGCGTGGTTCTCGGGTCGCTGCAGGGCCACCTGCTGCTCTGCATCCAGTCCGCGCAGCGGATCGATCACGCCCCGCGCCTGCGGGAACAGGGCAAGGTCGGGCAGGCCGGTGTCGGCCGGATTGCGCAGCGCCAGGAACAGCTTGCCCTGCTGGGCGCCCAGCAGCAGCCGGTTGGCGTCCGCCACCGGTACCGCCAGTACCGCGCTGCGCGCTGGTTGGCGGGTCTGGTCGCTGGCGCCAGGGCTGCTGCCGGTGATGTCCGCCGCGCGTCCGTCGTTGCGTTCGCTGCCATCGCTGCTTGCGGCGGTGTCGCCCGGGTTCGGCGCGATATCCTGTTGGCCATAGCTCAACACGCGCAGGCGCGACAGCAGCAGGCGCGCCTGTGCGGCCTCACCCGGGCCCCCTGCGCTGGGCTGGGCGGTGCGCAGGTTGAGGAACACATCGACGAAATCGCCGGGGAGGATGCGATTGCCTGCGCCGACCAGCTCATCGACCGGCACCGCCAGTGCGCGCTCACCGGGCCGCAGTTGCAGCGAGAAGCCCTGCGCGAGGGCCGAGGTGCTGATTGCGCTGCCTTCTGCAATGTCCTGGACCGGAACCTTGCCAACCACGGTGGAAATGCTGGTCGCGGCGCCGGCGACCGGCGTGGTGCGCTGGGCCAGTCGCAGGCCATTGGCAGTGATCGGCTCGCCGGCTGGAAGCCGGGCGACGGCTTCGACTACCGTGATGGCCTGCGGGTCCGCGCTGGCAACCGGCGCCACTTGCACCGGCGCGTTGGGCTTGCGGCCGATCATCAGTGCAATCACGGCCAGCAGCACGGCCAGGCCGATCAGGGCGACGGCGGCGATGCGGGTCAACTTGAGCATGGAACCGTCTCCTGTACCAATCGTCAGGTGCCGCTGCCGAGGTCGAGCTGGGCGACCGCGACGCTGCGGATGGGAGCCTGCATCACCCACCCGTAGAGGGTGGCGGTGCCAGGCAGGAAGGGGTGGCCGGCATAGTCGTAGCTGACCGTGACGGTGATGCACTGCGCGGCGGGCAGCCCCGCACACGGCGCGGGCGCGGCGACCACGATGGCGTTGCTGCCCCCCGCGCTGCAGTCGACGTCCTGCTTGGAAAACTGCAGCAGCCACTGCATCGATGTGCGTGCTGCGACACAGGCCGCGGTGCGGCGCTGGGCGTTGGTCCCGTAGCGCAGGGAAGCGCGTGCTCCCTCTGCGGATGCGGTCGCCAGCGTCTGCTGCGCGGCCATGATCATCACCCCGGTGAAGGTGAACAGCAGCAGCGGCAGCAGGCCGAGCATCAGCATCAGTGCGAACTCGATGCTGGCCACGCCGCGTTGCCGGCGAGGGCTGCGAGTGTTCATGAAACACCTCCGTAGACCTGGATGATGATCCAGCCGATGGCCGACAGCGCCAGATAGGCCGCGTAGGGAATGCCGTGGCGTCCCTGCCGTGCGCTCTGCAGTTCGCGCAGGGCAGGATGTGTCTGCCACTGCACGCTGGCCCGGGTCATCTGCAGCTGCAGGCCGGCCGGCAGCATGGGGCCGAGGCGGCGCGAGGCCAGCACCACCAGCGCATGAAGCCCGGCGGCGAGGCTGGCGACCACCCAGATCGGCAGCAGTGCCTCCAATCCCAGCAGCAGGCCCAGCGCCGCAAAGAACTTCACGTCGCCCGCGCCCATCCAGCGCACAGCGTAGAACGGAAGCAATGCGACCAGGCCCAGCGCCGCGCCGGCGACGTGGGAGCCCCACGGCAGGCGCGGCGTACTGAACTGGCCAGCGATCAACAGCGGTACAGCCAGCGCGCACGCGGCAAGCAGCCAGGCGTTGGGCACCCGGCGGGCATACAGATCGCTGATCGCGATCCGCAGGCACATGCCGATGGCCAACAATCCCAGCAGTGTCATCGCACACTCCGTCGCCCGATAACGGGCTGTCCCTGGAAACTCCCCGACCTTGCTTCCGGTAGTTTCACTATTACCGGTGTTTGGATCGGTCCATATCCGCCGCGTTTACTTCGGCGCCGTGGTGGCGTCCTTGGCGATATCCTGCAGGTGCTCGAACAGCGTGGTGAAAAACGCGCTGATCTGGGTGCGGCCGACCGCGATCAGGACACCGGCAATGACCGCCGCCAGCAATCCATATTCAAGCGCGGTGACACCATCTTCTTCCTTCAGGAACGTGCGGATCGATGCGTTCATGGTGATTTTCTCCCTCTACCTGTCTGCTGCAGGACACCTGTTGGGCGGTGGCCCGGCTCCGCCGGGATCGTCCGTGGACCCCCGCGCGTCCTGGCGGGGGAGGCACGACGGGGTGTGCCCGCCGTGCTCAAGCAGGGTGATCGGCCCAGGGGAAAACGCCGGCCGCGCGCGGTCCACCGCGCGACGCTGCGCCGCTGGTCGGAATGTCGTGCAATACGGCCATGGTCATGTGCTCCCCCAAGGTGCGGCCGCATTGAAGTGGCCGGATCACCGTGTTATCGACTTTGCCTGAATGGCGGTTCGCTGCAACTGGAACCTATATGCAAATTCGGCAGAAACCCGCTGATGCTTAAACTTTCAGTCTGGTTCTGTGACGCAAATCCGTTCGCGGGCAAAACGATTCACTGACGTGCAGATAATGTGATGCCCTTTCGATCGCATGCGAGAACCGTGCCAGTCGCGGCCACATTTTCTTCACCTGTGTATCTATTTTCTTCAATGCAGGCTGCGGGTTTACCCAGGTAGATTATCGGGCATACTCGGCTTCAGGTTGTGGCAATTCCCGGGCCGGTTGCATGGCATTGGCTGCTTCCATTCCGGCAACGACGGATGTTCGTGGAAAGGTGTGGCCCTGTCAGGCAGTGGGGGCCGCAGCGTGTGACGGATCAATGGGGGGATGACACTGTCATGGTCGATGGTGGGGTAGGAGACAGCGACGACAGCGGCCTGCGATCAATCGATCTGGCGACGCTGAGCGGTGTACTTCGGGTGTGCGATGTCGAACTGCTGCTGCTCGATGGTAATGGGCCGCGGGCGGCATTCGCTTCGCGCGTACATGAAGAAGCCCTGTTCTGCAGCATCAGCTGCGGATTCCATTGCCGCGGCCGCTTCATGCTGCCACCGGACTGGGCGATGCTCGGATACCTGCACGCGACCGACGAGACACTGAGCTGGTGCCACGGCATACCGCTGACGCCCGGAATGGCATTGACGGTGATGCCTGAGGGCATCAGCGAGTTCACGCTGAGCCCAGGTACGCACCTGACCCTGATGCTGGTGCCGGTTGCGCGTGTACAGCGCAAGCTGACCGAGCTGAGCCTGCGCAGCACGCCGCCGGCCGGACAGGCATTGTCGCTTTTCAACCTGTCCAGCGAATCGGCGCCGCTTGCGCGTCATTATCAGCAGTTGCATGTCCAGCTGGGGCAGGGCGGCAACCTGGAGCCAGAAGAGGCAGAGCGCTTGCTGCACGAGCATGTACAGGCGCTGCTCGGGGCCGGTGCTGCCGATCGGCCCGGCTGCAGCCGGGCGCGGCGAACGCATTATCTGATCGCGCAGCGCGCGGAAAACTTCATGCGCCTCAACCTGCGCCGCAACATCTACATGAATGAGATATGCGATGCGGCCGGAGTCAGCGAGCGCGGCCTGCGTTACGCCTTCGAAGACCTGTTCGGCACATCGCCCAACCGCTATCTGTCGATGCTGCGGCTGTGCGCGGCCTGCCGCAGCCTGTCGATGGCGGATTCCAGCCGGCGCTCGGTGAAGGCGATCGCGCTCAGTTGCGGGCTCTGGGACCTCTCCCGCTTCGCCGACAACTACCGCAAGGTATTCGGCGAACTGCCCCGCGATACCCTGATGCGCGCCCCGGCGCAGATTGGCCAGCCGGCCTGAATCAAGCGGCACAAGGGTTTTTCCGCGGTTTCTGCCGGAATTGTACATCCGCTTGCCGATATGGTTGCCGCTTCTGCATAACCGGCTGCCGATTCTGGCCGTGGATTTGCCGGAATGCGCGATTGTCGTGCCGGAATGAAGTGCGCCGTGGCTTCCGCCCGCGCTGAAATGTCAGTCACCTGCCTAGCGGCAAGTCCACTGACATTCCAGTTGTTCGTCTACGGGGGAAATGCTCATGAACCGCATCTACCGGCGTGTATGGAACCGCCAGCTCAATGCTCTGGTTGTGGCCTCGGAACTGGCCACGGGCGACAGCGGTGGCAGCGCTGCCCGTGATCCGCGCAGTGTCCTGCTGGTGCCGACCGCCCTGGCCCTTGCCCTGCTGTGTGCGCTGGCCAGCGGTCATGCGGGGGCATCCGAATCGAATCAATCGCTGCGCGACCTGCAGGCGCTTGCCGCCAAATACACGCAGCCGATGCCGGTCAAGGTTGATGCCGAAGTTGCATTGGCGGCTGCCGCGCGACAGGCGCAGAGCAGCCCGGCGATCAGTGCGGATGCGCGCGTTGGCCTGCAGTTGAGCACGGCGTCGCTGCCGGTGGTGCGTGATGTGCTGCCGGCCACCGTACAGGTGAAGCTGGCGGCCGGCAGCACGCCGAAGCAGGTTGCGGTACCGGGTCTTGCGGCGGATGTGCGCGCCAGCGTAGGCCTGGGCAACGCAGCATCGCGTGCCGCGCAGGTGGATGCATCGCTGGCTGCACAGGTCGCACCGGCGGCGCAGGCGCCGCTGGGCATTGCCGCAGACGCACGCGCCATGGCCAAGGTCGGTGTTGCGGGCGCGCAGGTTGCGTCGATCGACAGCAGTGCCAAGGCTGCGGCCGGCGTCAGTGCTGCGTCGGCGGGAGGCCTGCCAGGGCTGAAGGCAGCAGCTGACGGTGCGCTGGAGTCGAAGCTGAAGGTGGCGGGCCATCAGATCGACGCTCACGGGCAGGCCAGGGCGACGGCAGCGGTCACCCTGCCGGCCAAGGAAGAGTTGCCGGGGGAAACCCATGACCGTGCGATCACCGCGGCTTTCGACACCGGCGTAGCGGGCAAGGTGCGGGTGCAGGCGCCAGATGGGCAGGAAGTGGTGGCAGATCGCAATCTCAAGCTGGCGGGCCAGGCGACCGTTGCGGCGCAGAACAGCGCGCTGGGTGTGGGTGGCCTGGTTGGCGGTGTGGTGGGCGCCGCTGGGAATGCTGTCGGTGGCGCCCTCAACGGCACGGTCGGCAGCGTAGGCGGTGCCGTTGGCGGCACGCTCAACAACACCGTGGGTGCTGTAGGTGGCGCATTGAATGGCGCGGTCGGCACAGTCGGCAGCGCAGTGGGTGGCGCTCTCAACGGCACAGGTGGCAACGTAGGCGGCACGCTCAACAACGCCGTAGGCGCCGTGGGTGGCGCAGTGAATGGTGCGGTCGGCACAGTCGGTAGCGCGGTGGGTGGCGCCGTCGGTGGCGCCCTCAACGGCACAGTTGGCAGCGTGGGCGGTGCCCTGGGCGGCACGCTCAACAACACTGTGGGGGCCGTGGGTGGCGCATTGAACGGTGCTGTCGGTACCGTCGGCGGCGCCCTCAACGGCACGGTTGGCAGCGTAGGCGGTGCCCTGGGCGGCACGCTCAACAACACGGTGGGTGCTGTGGGTGGTGCATTGAACGGCGCGGTCGGCACAGTCGGCGCGGTGGGTGGAGCCGTCGGCGGCGCCCTCAACGGCACAGTTGGCAACGTAGGCGGTGCCCTGGGCGGCACGCTCAACAACACCGTGGGCGCCGTGGGTGGCGCATTGAATGGTGCTGTCGGCACAGTCGGCGCGGTGGGTGGCGCCGTCGGTGGCGCCCTCAACGGCACAGTCGGCAACGTAGGCGGTGCGGTGGGCGGCACGCTCAACAACACCGTGGGTGCTGTGGGTGGTGCATTGAACGGCGCGGTCGGCACAGTCGGCGCGGTGGGTGGCGCCGTTGGCGGCGCCCTCAACGGCACAGTCGGCAACGTGGGCGGCGCCGTGGGCGGCACGCTCAACAACACCGTTGGTGCTGTGGGTGGTGCATTGAACGGCGCGGTCGGCACAGTCGGCGCGGTGGGTGGCGCCGTCGGCGGCGCCCTCAACGGCACAGTCGGCAACGTGGGCGGCGCGGTGGGCGGCACGCTCAACAACACTGTGGGCGCCGTGGGTGGCGCATTGAATGGTGCCGTCGGCACAGTCGGCGCGGTGGGTGGCGCCGTCGGTGGTGCCCTCAACGGCACGGTGGGCACGGTCGGAGGCACGGTGGGGGGCGCAGTCAACGGTACGGTTGGCGCCGTTGGCAGTGCAGTCGGCACCGTTGGCAGCACCGTCGGTGGCGTGCTGAACGGCGCCACTGGCGGCAGCACCGGTGGCCTGGGCGGGGTGCTGGGCAACACGCTTGGCAACGTCGGCAGCGCCGTGGGCAACCTGCTCAATGGCAACCTCAATGGCACCCTCGGCAATCTGGGCAGCGCCGTGGGTGGCCTGGTCGGTGGCACGCTCGGCGGCCTCGGCCTGACCAAACCCTCCGCGATTCCGCCGACCAGTCCGAAGGCGCCGGCCGCCGCCGACCCCAATGCCGGCCTGATCATCGGCACCGGCGGCCTGGTCGGTAATGTTGGCCAGCTGATCGGTCCGACCACCACCAGCCTGTTCGGTGGCAACGGCTACCTGAGCAACGGCAATCTCAAGCTCAGCAATGCCAACGTGATGCAGACCTATTCGACGGTCAACGTGCTGGGTCTGCCGGTGGTCAACCTGTCGCCGGTCGGCAGCACGCTCAATGGCCTGGGCGGTGCGGTTACCGGTGGCAGCTCGCACCTGACCCTGATCGGCGGCGTCACCTCCGACAGCTACATCTACAACATCAACAACGGCAATCCGGGCGGCCTGCTTGGCCTGCTGCTGCCGAAGGATTCGCCGGCATGGGCGGCAAAGTGCCTCGACATCGCCCTGGCCGACATCTCCTGCTGGGCGGTCAACGCCGCACAGGATTACCAGGTGCTGATGGGTGACGGCGCCTTCGCCAACGGCTCCAAGGAAGTAGTGATCGGTGCCAACGCCCGCCACGAACTGCCGAAGGTGGATGCCAATGTCGCCTTCCCCGGTGCCGGCACCAACGATCCGAGCGACCCGACCGGCGTACCGACGGCTGACTATGCCGCGCGCATGGGCCACTCGGTGATCGTCGGCGACAGCGCCGTCGGCACCGCCAACGGACAGACCCTGCTGGGCGCGGAGGCCACCTCGAACCAGGCCAACTCGGTCGCACTGGGCTACCGTTCGGCTGCACTGCGCGGTGCGCAGGCCAGCTACAGCGCCTATGGCCTCACCGCACCGCAGGTCTCGGCCGGTGAAGTGTCGGTGGGTACCGCCGGCGGCGGCGAGCGCCAGATCACCAATCTCGCCGCGGGTAGCGCCAACACCGATGCGGTCAACGTGGCCCAGCTGAAGGGCGCGATCAGCCTGATCAACGGCGTGGCCGATGTTGCGGTGACCTACGATCTGGACGGTGCCGGCAACCCGAACTATCGCCGGGTCACGCTGGGCGCGGGCACCGGTACCACCACCATCGGCAACCTTGCCGGCGGCGCGGTCACCGCCGGCAGCCTGGAGGCGGTCAACGGCGGACAGCTGGCAGGCACCAACGCCGCCATCGCCAGCTTCTTCGGTGGTCGTGCAGCCTTCGATCCGGCCACGGGCGCCTTCACCGCGCCGCTGTTCGAGATCAGCACCATCTCCACCGGCGGTGCCATCGCCAAGGGCCTCTATACCAACGCCACCGATGCCTTTGCAGCGGTCGATGGGTCGCTGGTCAACCTCAACACGCAGATTACCGACATCCGCAACGGCGGCACCAAGTACCTGCGGGTCAATTCGACCGGTACCGAGGCCGTGGCCAGCGGCACCGACTCGATCGCGGTCGGTACCAACGCCCGTGCAACCGCTGCCAACAGCATCGCCGTCGGCGCCGGCAGCCTGGCCGACCGCGCCAACAGCGTGTCGGTCGGCGCGGCGGGTGCAGAGCGCCAGGTCACCAACATGGCAGCCGGTACCGCCGCCACCGATGCGGTGAATGTCGGCCAGCTGCAGGCGGCCGCGGCCGGCGCACTGCGCTACGACCTCAATGGCGACGGCAGCGTCAACTATGCCAGCGCCACGCTGGGCCAGGGCGGCACCGCCACCACGCTGCGCAACCTCGGCCCGGGCCAGGTGAGTGCCACCAGCAGCGAGGCGATCAACGGTGCCCAGCTGTTCGCTGCCAACCAGGCCGTGGCCACCCACCTGGGCGGCGGCGCAGCGGTCAACGCCAGCGGTGTGCTGACCGCACCGACCTACTCGATCAACAACATCGCCGCCAATGGCACCATCACCAAGGGCAGCTACAACGACGTCGGCACCGCCTTCGATGCGGTCAGCAACTCGCTGGCCAACGTTGCCGACCAGACCGGCGAGATCGACAAGCTGGCGGTGAAGTACGACGTCGACGGCAGTGGCAACGTGATCAACAGTGTCTCGCTGAAGGGCACCGGCACCGGAGCGGTGAAAGTGACCAACGTCGCCGCAGGCAGCATCCTGGCCGGCAGCAGCGATGCCATCACAGGCGACCAGCTGTTCAGCACCCACAGCACCCTCGCCAACTACTTCGGTGGCAGCACCGCCTTCAACGGCACCACCAATGTGTGGACCGCGCCGAAGTTCAGCATCTCCAGCATCGCCACCGATGGCAGCTTCACCAGCGGCGACTACAACAACGTCACCGCGGCCTTCAACGCGGTGGACGGCTCGCTGAAGGTCCTCAACCAGCGCATCACCAACGGGGGCGGTGGCAGTGCCTACCTGGCGGTGAACTCGACGGCGGCGGCTGCAACCGCGGCCGGTGCCGAAGCGGTGGCGGTCGGCCCGCAGGCCAGTGCCGCAGGTGCCAACAGCGTGGCGGTCGGCAACGGCGCCAGCAGCAGTGCCGGCAACAGTGTGGCGCTGGGTGCCGGTTCGGTGGCCAGCGTCGGTGTGCAGAGTGGCTACACCGGCGCCTATGGGCAGACCGGTGCCAGCAACTCGGCCGGTGAGGTGTCGGTCGGCAGCACTGGCAGCGAACGCAAGATCACCCACGTTGCCGATGGCTCCGACGACCACGATGCGACCAACGTCGGCCAGCTGAAGAACGGCGTGAACTACGCCATCGACCAGTCCAAGTCCTATACCGACCAGAAGATCCAGAACATCACCAACGTGGCCGGCAGCTTCCGCGCCAACAACGCCAACAACCTGGCCGACCCGTCCGCCAGTGGTGCCAACTCGGCCGCCGGTGGCGCAGGCTCGACTGCTGCCGGTGCCAATTCGACTGCGCTGGGCAACGGTTCGCAGGCACAGGCCGACAACTCGGTGGCACTGGGTGCGGGCTCGGTGGCGAACCGGGCCAACACGGTGTCGGTCGGTGCCGCCGGTGCCGAGCGCCAGGTGGTCAACGTGGCCGACGGCTCGCAGGCCACCGATGCGGTCAACGTGCGCCAGCTGCAGGCCTCGCAGCAGGGCACCATCCGCTACGACACCACGGTCAACGGTGCCACCAACTTCAACAGCGTCACCCTGGGCAGCACCGGCAGCGGCCCGACCACGGTCCGCAACGTTGCCGCCGGTACTGCCGGCACCGATGCGGTCAATGTCGACCAGCTGAAGTCGGGCATGGCACAGACCCTGGACTGGTCGAAGGCCTACACCGACGAGCGCATGGGCGGCTTCGAGCGCGACCTGCGCAAGACCGACAACCGCGCCTCGGCCGGTATCGCCTCGGCGATGGCCACTGCGGCGCTGCCGCAGCCCAGCGAAGCCGGCCGCAGCATGGCTTCGATCGCCGCCGGCAGCTACAACGGCGAATCGGGCGTGGCGCTGGGCATCTCCGGTGTCTCCGAAGGCGGGCGCTGGATCTACAAGTTCAGTGGTTCCACCAACAGCCGTGGCGAGGCCGGCGTGGCCGTCGGTGCCGGCATCCAGTGGTGATCACCGCCGCCGGGC
>NZ_JAPTFX010000060.1:0-25579 GCF_030985895.1 Stenotrophomonas sp. Sm6012
GCAGGCCGGCCAGCGGCCGGCACGACCAGGCACCCGCTCTCCCGATTGTTCAGCCGCCCCGGGGGGCGGCTTCACATCTGCACCATCCCCATTTAACAACCTCCATGGCAACGTGCGAACCACGTAGTCATGCAGACGGGAGTTGTGGATGAGTACCGAGAAGAAAGCCGATTTCTCCGGCGTCAGTGCCAGCGTCGACAGTACCGCCGAGCAGGTGCCGAAGGCGGACTTCTCCGGCGTCAGCGCTTCGGTGGACAGCACCGCCCAGGTTGTCAGCGGCGGCACCTACACCGTGCAGAAGGGAGATTCGCTGTCGAAGATCGCCAAGCAGCACCTGGGCGACGCCAATGCCTGGAAGAAGATCTTCGAAGCCAACCGCGATGTGCTCGACGACCCGGACAAGATCTTCCCGGGCCAGACCCTGAAGCTGCCGCCGAAGTAAGCCGGCGATCGAACGCCGTCCGACAATCCCCTGGGAGGAACCCCGAATGATCAAGACCACCCCGCTCCAGACCGCCCTGATCGCCGCCCTGCTGGGCAGCGTTGCCCTGGTCGGTTGCAAGAAGAAGGAAGAATCGACCGACAGCAACGCCGCACCGGCAGCAACCGCGCCGGCCGAACCTGCAGCGCCGGCGCCGATGACCGGCGCGCCGCCGCCGATGGCCGAAGCCGCTGCGGTCAGCGTCTCCACCGTTACCGTGGGCAAGACGGCCGCTGCCGACAAGTCGGTCGCACCGGCTGCACTGTTCGCACCGAAGGATGACGTCATCGTCTCGATCAAGACCGACGGCACCGCCAACAATGTCAATGTCGGCGCCAAGCTGACCTACCAGGACGGCCAGGTGGCCGGCGAACAGACCGCGACCCTGAACGCCAGCGGCGCGGAAACCACCAACGTCACGTTCAAGAATGCAAAGGGCTGGCCGGCCGGCAAGTACCGCGCCGAGGTCATGGTCGATGGCAAGGCGGCCGGAACGCCGCAGGAGTTCGAGGTCAAGTAAGTCCTGCCGACTCTCTCCCGGCAGGACTCACGATGGACGCAGCCGCGAGGCTGCGTCCTTTTTTATTGGGCGATGGCCAGGCCTCATCCACGCATGGCGTGGATCTATGGGTGCGTGCCGATGTTTTCGTAGCGCCGTGCCCTGCGTGGATGGATCACAGCGTTGCCCGCGTGCAGTACCGCCGCGTATGGCGCGGCTTTGCCCCGCGCGGCTGAAAACGCGACAATGCAGGGGTTTCCCCACCGCGCGCCCACCCTGACGGCGGCAGGGAAAAGCGACACGGTTGCACGTGGCCCGGCGCTGGCGCCGGCCTTCCCCTGAGCACTGCTACAGAGTCCAAGTCCCCCATGTCCAAGATCCTCTACACGCTGACCGACGAAGCCCCGTTCCTGGCCACCCAGTCGCTGCTGCCGATCGTCGATGCCTACACCGCCACCGCCGGCATCGTGGTCGAAACCCGTGACATCTCGCTGTCCGGCCGCATCCTGTCGCAGTTTCCGGAACTGCTGTCCGATGCACAGAAGGTCAGTGACGACCTGGCCGAACTGGGCCAGCTGGCGACCACCCCGGACGCCAACATCATCAAGCTGCCGAACATTTCGGCGTCGGTGCCGCAGCTGAAGGCGGCCATCAAGGAATTGCAGGACCAGGGCTATCCGCTGCCGGATTACCCGGAAACCCCGGCCGACGACCAGCAGCGCGACTACAAGGCGCGCTATGACAAGGTCAAGGGCAGCGCGGTGAACCCGGTGCTGCGCGAAGGCAACTCCGACCGCCGCGCACCGCTGTCGGTGAAGAACTACGCGCGCAAGCACCCGCACCGCATGGGTGCCTGGGCCGCCGATTCGAAGTCGCACGTCGCGCACATGGCCGCCGGTGACTTCTACGGCAGCGAGAAGTCGGCCACCCTGGCCAACGCCGGTTCGCTGAAGATCACCTTCCACGGCAAGGACGGCAGCGCCGTCGTGCTGAAGGAAAAGACCGCGGTCAAGGCCGGCGAGATCGTCGATGCCGCGGTGATGAGCCGCAAGGCGCTGGCCGCGTTCATCAGCGAGCAGATCGCCGATGCCAAGGCCCAGGGCGTGCTGTTCTCGCTGCACCTGAAGGCGACCATGATGAAGGTCTCCGACCCGATCATGTTCGGCGTGGCGGTCAACGAGTTCTACAAGGACGTGCTGGCCAAGCACGCCGACGTGCTGAAGCAGGCCGGTTTCGATGCCAACAACGGCATCGGTGACCTGGCCGCGCGCCTGCCGTCGCTGCCCGAAGCCACCCGCGCCGCGATCGAAGCCGACCTGGCGGGCGAGTACGCACAGCGCCCTGGCGTGGCCATGGTCAACTCGGACAAGGGCATCACCAACCTGCACGTGCCGAGCGACGTGATCGTCGACGCCTCGATGCCGGCGATGATCCGCGACTCCGGCAAGATGTGGAACGCCGAAGGCAAGCTGCAGGACACCAAGGCGGTCATTCCGGACCGCTGCTACGCCGGCGTGTACCAGGCCGTCATCGACGACTGCAAGGCGCACGGTGCCTTCGACCCGGCCACCATGGGCTCGGTGCCGAACGTCGGCCTGATGGCACAGAAGGCCGAAGAGTACGGCTCGCACGACAAGACCTTCCAGATCGCCGCCGATGGCGTGGTCAAGGTCACCGACGACGCCGGCAACGTGGTGTTCGAGCATGCCGTGGAAGCCGGTGACATCTGGCGCATGTGCCAGACCAAGGATGCGCCGATCCAGGACTGGGTGAAGCTGGCAGTCGAACGCGCCCGCCTGAGCAGCACCCCGGCCGTGTTCTGGCTGGACGCCGCCCGTGCCCACGACGCACAGGTCATCGCCAAGGTCGAAACCTATCTGAAGAACCACGACACCGCCGGCCTGGACATCCGCATCCTGCCGCCGGTGGAAGCCACCGCGTTCTCGCTGGACCGCATCCGCAAGGGTGAGGACACCATCTCGGTGACCGGCAACGTGCTGCGCGACTACCTGACCGACCTGTTCCCGATCATGGAGCTGGGCACCAGCGCCAAGATGCTGTCGATCGTGCCGCTGATGGCCGGTGGTGGCCTGTTCGAGACCGGCGCCGGTGGCTCGGCGCCGAAGCACGTGCAGCAGTTCGTCGAAGAGGACTACCTGCGCTGGGATTCGCTGGGTGAATTCCTGGCCCTGGCCGCGTCGCTGGAACACCTGGGCAACCGTTACGACAATGCTGCTGCCCGCGTGCTGGCCAAGGCGCTGGACGAAGCCAACGGCCAGTTCCTGGACAACGACAAGTCGCCGTCGCGCAAGCTGGGTGGCATCGACAATCGCGGCAGCCACTTCTACATCGCGCTGTACTGGGCCCAGGCCCTGGCCGCGCAGAATGAAGATGCCGCGCTGAAGGCGCGCTTCGCCCCGCTGGCCAAGGCGCTGACCGACAACGAGCAGAAGATTGTCGACGAGCTGAGCGCCGTGCAGGGCAAGGCCGTGGATATCGGCGGCTACTACCGCCCGGACGTGGCCAAGGCCAGCAAGGCGATGCGCCCGAGCGCGACCTTCAATGCCGCGCTGGAGCAGCTGCGCGGCTGATCCAGCGCCCGCAGGAAGTGACATCGAAACCCGCGCTCCGGCGCGGGTTTTTTTTGGGGCGGAGGCCGGGACAGGCAGCGATGAAGTGTCGGGTCTGCCCGGGTCCAGCCGATGCCAGCAGCGCGTGCTGATCGACCCTGGCGCTTCCAGCCAACGTATGAGCGGTGGGAGCGACGTCTTCTGTCGCAGGCGGACGCCCTTCCGAAAACTGTGACCGGCGCTCGGCAGTCTTGGGATGCGTAGTCCTAGCTTACTGCCCCCCGAGGCTGACATCCGTTGGCCAAGCGAAGAGGCAGGACATGGCAGGACTGAGTGAATCGTTGAATCAATTGATGGCCATCGAGGGCGCCCAGGCGGTGGCACTGGTGGATCACGACAGTGGCATGCTGCTGGGTGAGGCCGGCAGTGGGCTGGACATGGAAGTGGCGGCGGCAGGCAACACGGAAGTCATCCGCGCCAAAATGAAAACCTGCACGGCCCTGCGGCTGGATGACGCCATCGAGGACATTCTGATTTCGCTGGGCCGCGCGTACCACATCATGCGACCCATCTCTCAACGCCCCGGGTTGTTCTTCTACCTGGTGCTGGATCGCCGTCGCGCAAATCTGGCCATGGCACGGCGCAAGGTGCAGGACGTTGAAGCCCTGCTGGTGATCTGAGAAGCCTGCAACAGACAGCGGCCGGCGCAGCCGTCCGTTGTCAGAACGGCATGAATATTGCCCACGATGGCCGTCCCAGAATCACGCTGGGGAGGCTGGGTGGGAAGAGAATCTGAGCATGCGGTCACGGCTGCGGCGTGGCCGCTCCCCTATCGTCAGCCAGCGGTACGGGGCGATCGCGCACAGGGGGAACACGGATGGCACGCGTGCTGGTAGTGGGAACCGATCTGCAGGGCGAACAGGCCCTGCTGCAGCGGCTGCGCCTGGCCTCGGCCCTGCCCGATGGGCAGGTGTGCCGCAGCCAGGACCTGGACGACTGCGATCTGCTGGTGGTGCGTGATACGCCGGCGCTGCGCAATGCCGCGCTGCGCATGCGCGAGCAGCGGCCGCGCCTGCAGTGCTGGATCGAAGGCATCGGCGGCCAGCTGCGCGAGGGCCATGGCCGCCAGGATGTCCTCGATGATGGGGCCATCGGCCGCGCGCTGCGTGGCATGCAGGGCAGCGCCGAACCCGCGCCGGTGCGCCTGGCCGACGGCGCCCATGCCATCACCCGCCTGCTGCGCGAGCGCCTGCCGGTGCGCCAGGGCCATGCACTGCTGGGCGAGAGCGGCCAGCCGTTGCTGCTGCTGGATCTGGAACAGGACCAGGCCGTACTCCTGCAGGAACCGGCCGCCGTGCTGGTGGAACGCCTGGCCCAGGGCTTCGAACATCTCCATCTGGACGCGCTGACGCCGGCGCAGTTCCGGGTGCTGGCAGGCAACCGCGCGCGCCAGCCGCTGCGGCCGCTGCTGTGGCAATGGGCGCAGCGCAGCCGCCACTGGCACGCACTGGACGAGCGCCTGCGCGGTGCGGCGGTGAAGCTGCTGCGCTGGCCCGATTTCCGCGTGCTCGGCCACGACCACGATGGATTCCGCCTGTGCTCGCTGCTGCTCAAGCGCGCGTGCACGGTGGACGAGTGCGCGACGCTGCTGGAGCTGCCGCCGGCCGCCGTGCGCGACTTCATCCATGCCGCCTACCTGTGTGGCTACGCGCAGCTGCAGACTGCTGCGCCGGTAACTGCCGCGCCGAGGGGTAGCAGCGCCGACCATGGCCTGCTGGCACGCCTCTGGCGCAGCCTGCGCGGGAGCGAGCGCAATGCGTGAGCACAAGGTGGTGGTGCTTGGCGGCATGGGCAGTGGCAAGTCGACCCTGGTACGCAGCATCGCGGCCGGTGCGGTCATCGACACCGACGTCGCCAACAGCGACCGTGCGGGCGCGGACAAGGCCTCGACCACCGTCGCCCTGGATTACGCCGACATCGACCTGCCCAACGGTGAGCGCCTGCGCCTGTACGGCACGCCCGGCCAGCAGCGCTTCGACTTCCTGTGGCCGATCCTGCTGCAGGGTGCGCGTGGCGCGGTGCTGCTGCTGGATGCGCGCCGCGCCGGCGTCGCTGACGAACTGGATGCCTACCTGCAGGCGCTGCGGCCGTTTGCCGGCACGCTGGCGCTGGTGGTGGCGGTGACCCACCTGGACCAGGTGCCCGATGCGCAGCTGGACGACTGGGCCAGCCGGGCGTGCCTGGATGACCAGCCGCTGCCTTTGCTGCCCGTGGATGCGCGGGACCGCGCGCAGGGGCTGCTGCTGATGGACGTGCTGATGGGCGAAATGGAAGCGCACGCACTGGTGGCCGCGCATGGCTGACGGGCAGGTGGCGGTCCTGCCCGATGCGGGACAGCGCGAGCGCCTGCAGCCGCTGCTGCAGGGCCTGCAGCAGCGCGTGGAAGGGGTGCGCACGGTCGTGCTGGCCAGCGTGGATGGTTTCGCGCTGGTCAGCGCCGGTGCCGACGGCCGCGGCGAACGGTTGGCGGCAATGACCAGCGCGATGCTGGCGCTGGCCGCGGCGGTGGGGCGCGAGCTGGTGCTGGGCGATCTGCAGACGCTGATGCTGGAAGCCGCGGGGGGCAAGGTGCTGATGCTGGCGATCCAGGCCGAAGGCCGCGCGCCGCTGCTGCTGATGGCAGCCTGCGACCAGCGCAGTGTGATCGGCCAGGTGCTGTGGCAGAGCAGGGAATGTGGCCAGGCGATCCTGGCCGAACTCAGCGGATCGTGAGCCCGGCCGCAGGGGAACAAGGGGCTCGAACCAACACTGACAAGGGGATACGACGTGGCTGGATTGACTGAATCGTTGAACGCACTGATGGGCATCGATGGCGCACAGGCGGTGGCGCTGGTCGACTATGAAAGCGGCATGCTGCTGGGTGAAGCCGGTGCCGGCATGGACATGGAAGTGGCCGCGGCCGGCAACACCGAAGTGATCCGCGCCAAGATGAAGACTGCCGCGTCGCTGAACCTCAACGACACCATCGAGGACATCCTGATCTCGCTGGGCAAGGCGTACCACATCATGCGTCCGGTGGCGAAGAAGAAGGGGCTGTTCTTCTACATCGTGCTGGACCGCACCAAGTCCAACCTGGCACTGGCGCGGCGCAAGGTGCAGGACGTGGAGGCCGAACTGGCGATCTGAGCCGGCACTACCCGCGCGCTCGACGGCACTACACACGCCAGCGTATGGTGAAGCCGGTCCTCTCCGATGAGCCCTGCATGTCCGAGCCTGACATCACCGCCGAGCTGGCGTCGCGCATCGCGGGTGCCATCCGTGATGGCTTCGAGCAGTATCACGCCCGCTTTGCGGCGATCACCGCGCGTGCGCGGCAGCGCTTCGAGCAGCGCGACTGGGCCGGCGCCCGCCAGGATGCCGTCGAGCGCATCGCCCTGTACGACCTGTGCATCGCCGAGCAGATGGATGCGCTGCGTCGCCTCGCCGGTGAGGCGATCGGCGCGCGCGCGCTGTGGCTGCAGGTGCACGCGCGCTACAGCACCCTGCTGCAGGGGCTGATCGATGCCGAGCTGTACAAGACCTTCTACAACACCTTGTCGCGGCGCCTGTTCGCCACCCGTGGCGTGGACCCGGCGCTGGAGTTCATCGCCTTCGACGTTGAACCTTCCGATGCCATCACCCATCCGGTCGCACGGCATACCTACGCGGTCTCGCCCACGCGGCCGGTGGAGGCGCTGCAGCGGGTGCTGGCCGATTACCGCTTCGACATTCCCTATGCCCACCAGTTGCGCTGCGCGGCGGCGATCGCAGTGCGCCTGCAGGACGATCTGGCCCATTGGGGTGATACGCCGGTACGCAGCATCGAGCTGCTCGACACCGTGTTCTATCGCGAGCGCCGCGCCTATCTGGTCGGCCGCGTGTTCGGCGAGCATCGCTTCTCGCCGTGCGTGATCGCTCTGGTCAACGATGAGCGCGGGCTGCGCGCCGATGCCGTGCTGACCCGGCGCCGCGATGTCGCCCACCTTTTTGGCGTGTCGCGCAGCTACTTCCTGGCCGACCTTGCCACGGTGGGGGATGCGGTGGTGTTCCTGCGCAGCCTGCTGCCGGGCAAGCCAATCGATGAGATCTACACCGTGCTGGGCCGCGCCAAGCAGGGCAAGACCGAGCGCTACCGCACCTTCTTCCGCCACTTCAACGAGCATCCGCAGGAACGGTTGGTGCCTGCCGAAGGCACGCCGGGCATGGTCATGGCGGTGTTCACCCTGCCCAGCTATCCGTTGGTGTTCAAGCTGATCCGCGACCGCTTTGCCTGGCCCAAGGCAATGTCGCGGCAGCAGGTGGAAGAGAAGTACGCGCTGGTGTTCAACCTCGACCGTGTCGGCCGCCTGCTCGACGCACAGCCGTATCGTCATCTGCGCTTCCCGCGTGACCGCTTCGCGCCGGCGCTGCTGGACGAGCTGCTGCAGCAGTGCGCGCAGAGCGTTCGCGTCGATGGCGACCAGGTGGAAGTCGCGCTGTGCTATGTGCAGCGTCGCTTCCGCCCGCTGAATCTGTACCTGCGCGAGCAGGGTGGCGAGGCGGTGCGGGCGGCGGTGCTCGACTATGCGCAGGCCATCACCGACATGGCGCGCAACAACATTTTTCCCGGTGACATGCTGCCGAAGAACTTCGGTGTGTCGCGGCATGGGCGTGCCGTGTTCTACGACTATGACGAGCTGTGCCTGGTCAGCGACTGCGTGTTCCGCGCCTGGCCGCAACCGCGCAGCCCGGAAGAGGCAATGGCCGATGAGCCGTGGTTCCATGTAGGCCCGCGCGATGTCTTCCCTGAGCGCTTCGGCCCGTTCATGGGCCTGCCAGCCGGTGAACTGGCCGCGGTGCGCGAGCATTTCCGGCACCTGTTCGATCCGCAGTGGTGGCAGCAGCTGCAGGACAGGTTCGCGCGTGGTGACTACCCCGACACCCCGCCGTACGCGGGCGCCCATCGGCTGGCGTGAACGGGCTGCCGTGATGGCCGCGACTGGGGTACGCTCGGCACTCATCACCAAGGATCCGGCAATGATGCGTTCCCCCCTGTTTCTCGCCCTCGCGCTGGCCGTAGGCTGCGGCGCCCCCTTGCTGGCCGGCGATGCCAGTGCACAGACCGCACGCGCCGTGCGCGCCACGGCGGAAATGAGCATGGTGCTTTCCGGCCATGTCGAGATCACCGCCGATGGTTCGGTCAGCACGCTGGTACTGGACCAGAAGTCGATGCTGTCTCCGAGCATCGCGTCCTTCGTCGAGGGCACCATTGCAGGTTGGCGCTTCGAGCCGACGCTGCGTGATGGCAAGGCGGTGGCGACGCGTGCCCCCATGCACGTGCGCCTGCGCGGCAAGCCGATGGCGGAGGGCGGCTACGAAGTCAGCATGACCAGCGTCAACTTCAGCGAATACGATCCGAAGGCGACCGACTCGGTGACCGACCGACGCATTACGCCGCCGCGTTACCCGGAAGAGGTGTTTCGGAACGGTGGCCAGGGCGAGGTGCTGTTGATGGTCAAGGTGGCCCGCGACGGTACGGTGGCCGATGTCGTTGCCGAGCAGGTCAACATGGCCGTGGTCGGGCCCGAGCAGACCCTGGCCAGGATGCGCGACAGCCTGGCCAAGGCCAGCGTCAGCAGCGCGCGCAAATGGACCTTCACCCCGCCGACCACCGGCGAGGACAGCACCCGGGACAGCTGGACGGTACGCGTGCCGGTGACCTTCGCCCTGAACAACGACCGCAATGCCGGGCCGGAGCGTCTGGGGCGCTGGCGTGTCTTCATTCCGGGGCCGCGGCACGCCGTGCCGTGGCGCATGGCGGACCCGATCGAGCAGGCCGGCAGTGACCTGCTGCAGGAGGGCGGCGTCTACATGGTGGATGGCGCCAGGCGCGGCGTGCGCCTGCTGACTCCGCTGGAACAGGGCTGAGCAGGATGGCGGAGCTGGCCGGGCCGGCTCCGCCTCAGTCGGCGTAGGGGTAGACCACGACCCGGTTGCGGCCCTGTTCCTTGGCCATGTACAGCGCCTTGTCGGCCAGCCGCAGCGCCTGCTCGGCATCGACATGGAAGCTCGGGAAGTGGGCCACGCCCAGCGACACGGTGATGGTGCCCACCGGCTCGAACGGGTGGCCGGCGATACGCTGGCGCAGGCGTTCGCCGGCCTGGCGTGCCGGCTCGGCGTTGATGCCCGGCAACAGCAGCAGGAATTCCTCGCCGCCGGCGCGGCAGAGGATGTCGCTGTCGCGCGAATAGCGGCGCATCTGATCAGCGATATGGACGATGGCGGCATCGCCGACGTCGTGGCCGTGGGCATCGTTGATCGATTTGAAGCGATCGATGTCCAGCGCCAGGATCGCGAATGGGATGCCCTGCACCTGCAGCGCATCCAGTGCCTGCTGCAGGCCACGACGGTTGAGCAGGCCGGTCAGCGGGTCGGTGCGGCTGGCCCGGTTGAGCGTGCCGATCCGGTCCTGCAGTGCGTTGAAGCTGTGCAGCACCGCGTGTTTCAGCTGTGCGACCTCGAAGTACCAGGCACGGATGCCGCTGACATGGTTGATTGCATTGCCGGTATCCTCGCCGCCCTGTACGTTGCGCGCCAGCTGCCACAGCGGCATCGAAATGCGGCGGGCGAACCACCAGGTGACCAGCAGCGACAGCAGGCCGAGCGGAATCGCGTTCCAGATCACTGCGGTCATCAACCGCGACAGCGGTTGCAGGGTGGCCTCGGTCGGACGCTGGGCGATGATGCCCCAGCCGGTCGCCGGCACCGGTGCATACCCGGCCAGCATCGACACGCCCAGGTTGTTGCGCACCTGCTGGGCACCGCGCTCGCCACGCACCACCGCCTTCACCGCCGGATTGCCGACCACGTAGTCTCCCACCCGCTTGCCATCGGCGTGATAGAGCAGGCGACCATGACGGTCGACCACGTACAGGTAGGACCCGTCGCGGTAGTAGTGCTTGCCCAGCAGCGTATGCAGTGCGCTGCGCTGGCGCAGGTACAGGGTCCCGCTGACGTAGCCGCGGTAATGGCCCTGGCGGTTGAAGATCGGGTGCGACAGCGACACCAGCAGCTTGCCGGTGGCCGATTGGTACGGATCGCTGATCATCGGCTGGCGTGCCGCCAGAGCCGCGTTGTTGCCGACGCTGTGCAGCACCTCACCCTGCAGCTGCAGGGTCTGCGGCGAAGTGGCGATCACCAGGCCATCGGCGTCCACCACCAGCGAGGAATTGAAGCTGTTGGTCTGCAGCTGCAGGCGGCTGGCCTCATCCTGCGCCCGCTGCGGATCCAGATCGTCCTGGCCGAGCCGGGTGGCCGCATAGGCCAGCTCCTGCTGTGCGGCCAGCAGGAAGTTCTGGGTGGTCTCGGCCAGCTTGGTGGCATAGACACGATTGGCTTCCAGGGTATTGCCGACCAGCTGGTCGCGCTGCACCCGGTAGCTGGCCAGCAGGGTATTGGCCAGCGCGATGATGGCGCTGAGCAGGGCCAGGGCAAGGATCAGCTTGCCCAGGTTGAGGCGGGGCGAAATCAGGCGCATGCGGGGCAAACGAGGGCAGAGGGCGCTCGGCGCGGTCAGGTACCGGCGGAGGCGGGGCTGCATTATCGCCACAAAAGGGCCGGGCGCGGGTGAAGCACGCGCCGGCCACAGGGCTCACCGTTGCAGTCGCTGGCGCAGGATCTGCCGTATCTGCGCGGCGCCGTCGGCGTGCAGCGGGGCCAGCACGCCACGCGCATGCGCAGGAATATGTGCGCTGGTCGACGTATCGGCGTCGAACACGTAGTGATCGAACATCGCGCGCCAGTGCGCGCGCTGGGGTTCGGGCAGGTCGCGCACCGCCAGGATCGCCAGCATCAGTGCGTTCATCGGGGAATCCATCCAGGCCGGCACCGGGCGCCACCAGCTGTTGATCAGCACGTTGAACGCGTCCAGTCCTTCCATGTGGTGCCACCAGAGTGAAGGAATGAAGACGGCATCGCCAGGCGCCAGCTCTGCTACCTGCGCCTGTGCCAGCGCCTCGCGGAAGCGTGGGAAGCGCTCGAAATCCGGTGCGTCGAAGTCAACCAGGCTGATCGCCTGGCCGGCCGGGGTGAAATCCAGCGGGCCGACGTAAAGATTGCGCCCCTGATCGGGGGCGAACAGGGTGACCCGGCGGCGCCCCGCCGCCACGCAGGCAAGATTGTCCGGCACATCCTGGTGGGCGGCGATGCGCGAGCGGTTGCCGATCCAGATGCTGGTCAGCGGGTCGGCCATGCCCAGCTGCAGCGGATTCGCTTCGGCCAGGCCGGGCAGGAAGCTGTCCAGCGTGGTCGAGGCGACGTAGATCGAAGGCGGCGACGGGTCGCGTGCGTACTTCAGCAGCGTAGCCAGCACGACGTTCAGCGGCACCTGTTCGCGGCGGAAGTTGAAGCCGCTCATATCCTCGTTGTAGAACAACCGCCCCTGCGTTTCGGGCGCTGCGGTGGTCGCGGTCACCGGCATCCGGCCAGGATCGAAGCTGGCCAGATGGGCGACTGCAGCGGCATCGGAGGTGCGTGCGGCGGCCACCAGCGGCCAATGCGAGACCAGCCCGCGGATCACCTTCGGCGTGGTCCATCCCGGCAGCTGCTGGTGCAGTTGCGCTGGGTCCAGGCCGTGTACTTCGTCGATGGGGCGGGGCGGCGGCAGCATGCGCGGATATCCGGTGGGGTGTGTGGAGCCGGGCCTGCGCCCGGCTCCACGATACCGTGGCCGGTCAGAACTTGTAGCGTACGCCGAACATGTAGCGTGGGCCGGTCTGGGTGGCGTAGCGCAGCATGTTGGTATGGCGCGAGTAGGTGCGCATTGTCTCGTCGGTGAGGTTGATCGCTTCCAGGCTCAGGGTCAGCTGTTCGCTCACCGCGTAGCTGATGTTCAGATCGAGCTGGCCGTAGGCGGCGGTGTAGTTCGGATTGGGACCCTGGCCGCCGATGCCGTTGAGGAACTTGTCGCGCCAGTTGTACGCCGCACGGATCTGCCAGGCGTTCTTGTCATAGAAGGCGACAACGTTGGCCGAGTCGCTCAGGCCGATCATCGGGTACTGGTCACCCAGGCTCAGGTTGTTGAAGGTCAGCCCCGACTTCACCTTGGTGTAGTTGGCCGCGACGCCGAAGCCGGACTGGCCGAACAGGTGCTGTACCGCCACTTCCCAGCCATCGAGATGGTCCGAGTGCTGGTTGGCGGGCACGGTGACGTCGAAGCCGGCGATCGGATCACCCGGCAGGCCGGTGATGGTGCCGGTCTTCTGCCCCGCCGAATTGGTGCCGGTGTAGGTCACGCCCGGATCGCCGGCATGGTTGGTGAAGATGTAGTCGCGGATGCAGGGCATGTCGGTGGTGCCGCAGCCGGAAGCCAGTGCCTCGTTCCAGTACGCGCCGCCCACCGGGGTGTGCAGCGTGCCGGTGTTCTCGCGCACGATGGTGTCGCTGATGAAGTTCTTGATGTTCTTGCGGAAGAAGCCGACCGAGGCATAGCTGGCCTCGCCGTAGTACCACTCCAGCGACAGGTCGAAGTTGTCCGAGATCAGCGGCTCCAGCCCCGGGTTGCCACGACTGGCGGTGCCGCCCTGGGTGCGCACGATGTCGGCCAGCGACTGGCCGCTCTGGATCTGGGTCCAGCTGGGGCGGCCCAGCGTGCGGCTGTAGCTGCCGCGCAACGCCAGCGATTCGCTCAGGTCCAGCTTCAGGTCGACGTTGGGCAGCATGTAGTCGTACTTGCCACGGCCACCGATGAAACTGCTGTCGGCCGCGTAGACGATGTTCAGCTCGTTGGCCGAGCCCCAGCTGATGCCGGTGGGTACGCGCACCATCGCGTTGGATTCCACTTCGGTGCGCTCGTAGCGCACGCCGGCGGCCACGTGCAGCGGCATCGACCAGTCGAAGCTGGTGCGGTACTGCAGGTAGGCGCTGCGGGTCTTCTCGGTGGTGCGGATATCCTCTGAGTACTGGCTGGGCGCGTAGTAGCAGCTGGGGCAGGCCGGATCGGAGGCGCTGCCGACCTGCGCAGCGCGATCGATCAGGCGGTCGAAGTCGAAGACCAGGAACTGGCCGGTCAGGCGCGGATCGCTGTGGCCGGAGAATGCCTTGAAGTACTTGGCCATGTTGTCCGCATACCAGATGTCATCGGCGTAGTCGGACGGTGTTCCCAGGCCACCCCAGGTATTGCGCTGCATGATCGCCGACGCCGAACGGTTCTCCACCTGGGCATGGCCGATGCCGAAGTCCAGCGCCGAATAGTCGGCAAAGCGGAACGTACCGCGACCCTGGTATTGCTGCACTTTCGACTTGTTGTAGCTGTTCTGGAACACCGAACCGGTCACCAGCGCATCGGACGCCTGCACGCCGCCGGGCGGCAGCGCGATGTTGATGATCGGCAGGTCGCCGCTGTAATCCACCGTGGTCTTGCCGCGCACGAAGGCGGCCACGCCCAGCACGCCGGCCGAACCATACGGACTGTCCGGCTTCGATTCGGCGGTGGAGTTGTGGGCATCGAACGAGAGGTCCAGCGCGTCGTTCACTTCCCAGTCCACGTTGAAGCCCAGCGAGTGCATGCCGGTCTTGGTGGCCAGCTTGGCGCCGCCCATCGACACGTCCGAATTGGTCATGTCCTCGCTGTAGATGATCGGCGCGGCCACCGGCCCGTTGGTCCAGGTGCTGTCGCCCGGTCCGTAGTTGAACCACACGGACAGTTCACTGCGTTGCTGCTGCACCTTGTTCTCGACATAGGTGTAGTCCAGCGTGGTCGTCACGTTGTCGGCCGGCTTCCACTGGAACGTGGCCTGCGCATTGGTGCGCTGGCGTTGCACGCCGTTGACGTTGTACGCGGTGTTCTGCGGGCGTGCGTACACATCGTTGGGCCCGGGCCGGTTGGTGATGCGATCGGCATAGCCCTGGCCCGGTTGCGGCAGCGCGCGCCAGTCGGTGGTGTTGTTGCCGTACAGGGTCGCCCAGCCTTCGGCCACCGTGGCCTGGTTGAAGCCCGAATCGCGTTCCTGATGGCTGGCACTGAGGGTCACGCCGAAGCGGTCATCGGCGTAGCGCTGGCTGAAGATGCCCGACAGCTCGCCGGTGATGTTCGAACCCTGCAGCGTGCGCGGCAGGTTGTCGTTGGATGAATCATTGACCGCCTTCAGGCCCAGGCTGATCACCGGCTCCGATTCCAGCGGGCGCATCGTCCTGATGTTGATGGTGGCGCCGATACCGCCCGCCGGGTTGTCGGCACGGCTGGTCTTGTACACCTCCACCGCCGAAACCGATTCGGAGGCAAGGTTGGCGAAATCGAACGAGCGCGAGCCATTCAGGCCGCCACCACCGTTGCCAAGGTTGGAGGCGGGCATCTGGCGACCGTTCAACAACACCAGGTTGTAGTCCGGGCCGATGCCGCGCACGGTCACCTTGGAGCCTTCGCCGCTGGAGGTACGGTCGATCGACACGCCGCTGATGCGCTGCAGCGATTCGGCCAGGTTGGTATCCGGGAATTTGCCGATGTCCTCGGCGACGATGCCATCGACCACGCCCTGGCTGTCGCGCTTGAGGTTCATTGAAGACTGCAGGCTGCCGCGGATACCGGTGACCTGCACGGTATCCAACGTGGCCGGATCGGCGGTGCCGGCGGCGGGTGCGTCCTGTGCCCAGGCCGGTGCAGCCAGCGCTGCCAGCAGCGCGGAAGTGAGCATCGTCTTGCGAGGTACTGCCCTGTACGTCTTCATGCAAGCTCCCTCCCCAGGGAATCCGGTGGTGTTGTTGCGTTGTTCTGATCGCGGTTACTGCACGTGGCCGGATTGGAGCGACGGTTGACAGCGTTGTCAACAAACTGCCATCAAGTGCGCCTGACCAGCGACCGTGCAGGTCGGGATGTAACCGTTGCCAGGAACCCGCTCGCATCGGCGAATTGCCTTTATTGAAGGCGTTTGCAGCGGTTTTTCAGGGATGACAGCGCTGCCAATCCGGATGCGGAAAAGCGTTGTGCGGTGCAGAACGAAACTGCGCGGATGACGGTGCGGGGGCGAGCCGGGGAGGCTGTGCGACGCGTTGACAGCGCTGGACAATGCAGTTGGCCTTCGCGTGCCCCGCATGACCGATGGATGGCTTGAAACACTGACCGGGAGGACAGGCTTTGGACACAGCAACGACCGTCAGCGGACAACACGTGCAGGGCAATACCCGCGCGTTGGCCGTGGTGACCGCGATCTTCTTCATGTGGGGTTTTCTCACCTGCCTCAACGACATCCTCATTCCCCACCTGAAGGCTGCCTTCGCGCTCAGCTGGGTGCAGGCGATGCTGATCCAGTTCACCTTCTTCGGCGCCTACTTCCTGATGTCACTGCCGGCCGGGCGGCTGGTCGCGGCGCTCGGCTACAAGCGTGGCATCGTCGCCGGCCTGGCCATCGCCTGCGTGGGTGCGCTGATGTTCTGGCCGGCCGCTGCCGCGCATGTGTACGGCCTGTTCCTGGCGGCGCTGTTCGTGCTGGCCACCGGCATCACCGTGCTGCAGGTGGCGGCCAATCCCTATGTCGCGCTGCTCGGTGACGAGCGCACCAGCTCCAGCCGGCTGACCCTGGCGCAGGCGATGAACTCGCTGGGCACCACGCTGGCGCCGCTGTTTGGCGGCCTGCTGATCCTCTCGGCGAAGCCACGCAGCGAGGATGAGCTGGCCCTGCTGCCGCAGGCCGAAGCACTGGCCTATCGCGCGGCCGAAGCGCAGTCGGTGCAGCTGCCGTACTTCGGCCTGGCAGTCGCGCTGTTCCTGCTGGCCGTCGCGATCTGGATGTTCCGCCTGCCCACCATTCCGGGCGTGGAGGGGCGCGCCAGCAGCGAAGGCCGCGTATGGGACGTGCTGCGCCATCGCCACGTGCGCCTGGGCGTGCTGGCCATCTTCTGCTACGTCGGGGCCGAGGTGTCCATCGGCAGCGTGCTGGTCAATTTCCTGTCCTCGCCGGGCATCGGCCAGGGCCTGACCGAGCAGGAGGCCACCGGCTATGTTTCGCTGTACTGGGGCGGCGCGCTGGCCGGCCGCCTGGTGGGGGCGGCGCTGCTGGCGCGGCTGGACGCACGCCATCTGCTGGGCCTGTTCGCGGTGGCGGTGATGATCCTGCTGGGCATCACGGTCACCGCCAGCGGCGGCCTGGCCAAGTGGGCCGTGGTCAGCATCGGCCTGTTCAACTCCATCATGTTCCCGACCATCTTCGCCCTGGCCATCGCCCGCCTTGGTGCACTCACCGGAAAGGCGTCCAGCCTGCTGGTGATGGCCATCGTCGGTGGCGCGGTGATTCCGCTGGCAATGGGCTGGCTGGCCGACCGCCATGGCCTGCAGCTGTCCTTCCTGCTGCCGGTGCTGTGCTACGTCTACATCGCCTTCTATGCGTGGAAGGGCTCACGGCTGCCGGCGCCATGAGCCCGGTTCCGCCGTCGTCAGCGCCGCCGGGGCGCGGCGGTCGACTCGCGATCCAGCACCGCATGCTCGACCGTGATCATGCGTCCTGCGGTCTCGGTGCGGATGTGCTCGATCAACTGCTCGGTCGCCAGCCGGCCCATGTGCGCGGTCGGCTGGCGCACCGTGGTCAGCGCCGGATAGATGTGCCCGGCGATCGGGGTATCGTCGAAGCCGCACACCGACAGATCGCGCGGGACACGCAGGCCACGTTCGCCGGCCACGCGGTATACCGCTGCGGCCATGTCATCGTTGGCCGCGAAGATCGCCGTCGGCGGATCGTCCAGGTCCAGCAGGATGTTGGCGGCATCCACGCCCGATTCGAACGAGAACTGGCCGTTGACCACCAGCTGCGGGTCGTAGGCGATACCGGCCCCGCGCAGCGCCTGGCGATATCCGGCGTGGCGCCACTGGCAGGCACCGTGTGCGCGGGGACCCTTGATGTGGCCGATGCGGCGATGGCCCTGCGCGACCAGGTGGCCGATCAGTTCGACCACCGCGGTGGTCTCGTCCATGCGCACGCCGATGCGGCCTTCCGGGTGGCGTGGCGCGATGCAGGCGAAAGGAATGTCCTGCTCTTCCAGGTAGGACAGCACCACATCATCGTCGGTCAGTGGTGGAATCAGCACGACGCCGTCCGGGCGCGAGTTCTCGAACAGCGCGGCCAGGTCGGGCAGGGTGCGGCGGCCGGTGCCGACCGGCCCCAGGATCAGGTTGTAGTGCTGCGCATGGCAGGCTTCCAGCATGCCGCTCTGGATTTCCATCAGGTAGTTGCGCGAAGGATTGTTGTAGACCAGCGCCAGTGCATACGAGCGCTGGCCGGCCAGGCTGCGCGCCGACAGGTTGGGCTTGTAGCCCAGCCGCGCCACTGCCGCCAGCACGCGTTCGCGCGTCTGCTCGCGCACGTTCGGCTCGTGGTTGAGTACGCGGGACACGGTCTTGATCGAAACCCCGGCGACGGCGGCGACATCCTCGATTCGACTGCGCATGGTGCGATGGATCCTCCTGGAAGGCGGCGGGCACGCGGCGATGGTAGAGCGTGCTGGCCGGATCGATGTTGCCGAAGCAGGCGGATGTTGCCACGACCGGAGGCCCGCTGGCACGTCCGGATTCCTTGTCGCGATGCAGCACCCGGGCGTGGCTGCGGTGCGCCACAAGCGCGGCGGAGCCCGTCGTTGCGCGGCCACCGTCCCATTGCGCACGAACGACGATTGACAGCACGTGAGCGGCCTTATATGACAGCGCTGTCAGGAGCGGTGCGCAGGCACCCATGCCGGCGTGCCATCGCCGCCGCGCATGCCAGGAACTTCATCCACGGAGGTAGAGCCCAGTGAATCGCCCCACCCAGACCCTTCTTGCCAGCTGCCTGCTGGCCGCGCTGGCCGCAGCGGCCGGTGCCGCACACGCCGAGGGCGAACGCCTGCAGGACTGGCCGCGCGTGCACAGCGCGATCGCCACCGACGCTGGCATCGAACGCCGCGTGCAGCAGATCCTTTCGCAGATGACGCTGGCGCAGAAGATCGGGCAGATGACCCAGGCCGAGATCAAGACGATCACGCCGGAACAGGTACGCCAGTACTACATCGGCTCGGTGCTCAACGGCGGCGGCTCCTGGCCGGGCATGGACAAGCACGCCAGCGTGCAGGCCTGGCTGAAGCTGGCCGATGCCTACCACGCGGCTTCATTGGCCACCGATGCGAAGACGCCGGTGCCGGTGATCTGGGGTACCGACGCGGTGCATGGCCACAACAATGTGCTGGGCGCCACGCTGTTCCCGCACAACATCGGCCTGGGCGCGGCCGGTGATGCCGAACTGATCGAGCGCATCGGCGAGGCGACCGCACGCTCGGTGCGTGCCACCGGCATCGGCTGGGTGTTCGCGCCCACCCTGGCCGTGGCCCACGACCCGCGCTGGGGCCGCACCTACGAAAGCTATTCGTCCGACCCGGCGGTGATCCGCAGCTTCGCCCACGCCTACGTCAAGGGCGCGCAGGGGGCGTTCAAGGATGACGGCAACGTGGTCACCACCGCCAAGCACTACCTGGGCGATGGCGCTACCGACAACGGCCGGGACCAGGGTGAGGCGCTGGTCGACAAGGCCACCATGATCAACGTCCACGCGCAGGGCTATTACGGCGCGCTGGCCGAAGGTGCGCAGACGGTGATGGCCTCGTTCAACAGCTGGAACGACCGCGCGGGTGGTGTCGACTACGGCAAGATGCACGGCAGCAAGGCACTGCTGACCGATGCGCTGAAAGACAGGATGGGTTTCGACGGCTTCGTCGTCTCCGACTGGAACGGCATCGCCCAGGTGCCAGGCTGCCGCAACGACAGCTGTGCGCAGGCCATCAACGCCGGCATCGACATGGTGATGGTGCCTGATGACTGGAAGGCCTTCATCGACAACACCACCACGCAGGTGCAGAAGGGCGAGATCCCGATGGCGCGCATCGACGATGCGGTGACGCGCATCCTGCGGGTGAAGCTGCGCGCCGGGCTGTTCGAACACAAGCCGTCCGACAGCCGCTACGCAGGTGATGCCAGCGCCGTACAACACCGCGAGCTTGCGCGCCGTGCGGTGCGCGAATCACTGGTGCTGCTGAAGAACGAAGGCAAGGTACTGCCGCTGCGCCGCGACGCGCGCGTGCTGGTGGTCGGCAAGAGCGCCGACAACATCGGCGACCAGTCCGGCGGTTGGTCGCTGACCTGGCAGGGCACCGAGAACAGCAATGCCGACTTCCCCAACGCCGACTCGGTGCTGGGCGCGTTGCGGGCCGAACTGGGTACGGACAAGATCAGCTTCAGCGCAGATGGCCAGCGAATCGACCCGAACACCTTCGATGTGGTGCTGGCGGTGATCGGGGAAACGCCGTATGCGGAGACCAACGGTGACATCCTTGCTTCGGACACGGTCAGCCACAGCCGCGCCTACCCGCAGGACCTGGCCGTGCTGAAGGCCGCCGCAGCGAGTGGCAAGCCGGTGGTGACGGTCTACCTGTCCGGTCGGCCGATGTACACCAACGACCTGCTCAACCTGTCCAGCGCGTTCGTTGCGGCCTGGCTGCCGGGCACCGAAGGCAAGGGCGTCACCGATGTGCTGGTGGCCGGCAAGGGTGGCAAGCCCGCGCACGACTTCCGCGGCCGCCTCAGCTTCCCGTGGCCGGGCGTGCCATGCCCGGCGCCGATCGACCAGCCCGATGCGAAGAAGCCGGCCCTGTTTGCGCGGGGTTATGGGCTGAGCTACGCCAAGGGCGGCACGCTGGCGCGGCTGGACGAGGCCAACCCGGACAGCTGCGGTGAAGTGACCGTGCTGCCGATCTTCAACCGCGCCGACACGCCGCCGTTCGCCCTGCACGTGGCCGCCGCTGGCGCAACGCAACCGCTGGGCAATGATCTGAATGCCACGCTGCGCTGGCCGGCTGCCAAGCCGGTGGTGCAGGTGCGCACCGTGCAGGTGAACACCCAGCAGGATGCCAGGGAAGTGACCTGGCTGGCCCCCGCGCAGCTGATCGCGCGCAGCACCTCGCGCCACAACCTGGGCGCCTTGGCGCGCAGCAACGGCGCGCTGCAGTTCGACGTGCAGCTGGTGAAGCGCCCGGCATCGCCGGTGAAGGTGACGATGCAGTGCGGCAGCGGCTGCGAGGGCGGTGTGGATATCGCCCCGCTGCTGGCCAAGCTCTCGCCCGGCCAGAAGCAGACGGTGACCGTACCGCTGGCGTGCTTCGCCAAGCAGGGCGTGGCATTGGGCGCGGTGGAAGCCCCGTTCGTGGTGGCTGCCGACACACCGTTCGCAGCAGCGTTCACCCAGGTCAAGCTGACCGCCAACACGGCCAATGCCGAAGGTGCGGTGGCCTGCCCGTAAGCCACGCGGTTGCGCCGGGCCATGCCCGGTGCGGCCAGCAGATCCACGCCATGCGTGGATGTGCCGTTCCCGACGGCAAAAAAAAGCCCCGCAATGCGGGGCTTTTCTCTTAGCGCTTCATGGAACCGAAGAATTCGTCGTTGGACTTGGTGTTCTTCATCTTGTCCAGCAGGAATTCCATCGCGGCCATTTCATCCATCGGATGCAGCAGCTTGCGCAGGATCCAGATCTTCTGCAGCAGTTCCGGCTCGATCAGCAGGTCTTCGCGGCGGGTGCCCGAACGGTTGATGTCGATGGCCGGGAACACGCGCTTTTCAGCGATACGACGGCTCAGGTGCACTTCGCTGTTGCCGGTGCCCTTGAACTCTTCGTAGATCACCTCGTCCATCTTCGAGCCGGTGTCGACCAGCGCGGTGGCGATGATGGTCAGGCTGCCGCCTTCTTCCACGTTGCGCGCGGCACCGAAGAAGCGCTTCGGGCGGTGCAGGGCGTTGGCGTCGACACCACCGGTCAGCACCTTGCCCGAGCTCGGCACCACGTTGTTGTAGGCGCGGGCCAGGCGGGTGATCGAGTCGAGCAGGATCACCACGTCCTTCTTGTGCTCGACCAGGCGCTTGGCACGCTCGATGACCATTTCGGCCACCTGCACGTGGCGCGCGGCCGGCTCGTCGAAGGTCGAACTGATGACTTCGCCGCGCACGGTGCGCTGCATTTCGGTCACTTCTTCCGGGCGCTCGTCGATCAGCAGCACGATCAGGTGCACGTCCGGGTGGTTGGTGGTGATCGCGGTGGCGACCTGCTGCATCATCATCGTCTTGCCCGCCTTCGGCTGGGACACGATGAGCGAGCGCTGGCCCTTGCCCTGCGGTGCCATCAGGTCGAGGATGCGGCCGGTGATGTCTTCCGACGAACCGTTGCCACGCTCCAGGGTGAAGCGACGGCGCGGGAACAGCGCGGTCAGGTTCTCGAACAGCACCTTGTTCTTCGACGCTTCGATCGGCTCACCGTTGATGGTGTCGACGATGTTCAGCGCGAAGTAGCGCTCGCCATCCTTCGGGAAGCGGATGCGGCCGGAGATATGGTCGCCGGTACGCAGGTTGAAGCGGCGGATCTGGCTGGGCGAGATGTAGGTGTCGTCCGGGCCGGCCAGGTAGCTGGCTTCGGCCGCGCGCAGGAAGCCGAAGCCGTCCGGCAGGATTTCCAGCACGCCGTCGGCGGCGACGCCGTCACCGTGGCGGGTCAGCACCTTCAGCAGGGCAAAGATGACGTCCTGCTTGCGGGCGCGGGCGACGCCTTCGGAGATCTGCAGCTGCTCGGCGATTTCCAGCAGCTTCTGCGCCGGCATGCGCTTGAGGTCGCTCAGCGAGTAGACCGGGAAGCCCTCGGGCACGTTGGCATGCGGGCGCGGCACGAAGGGCTGCTGCTCGCCGCCGTCGTTGGGCATGCCATCGTCGCGGAAGCGGTTGTTGCGGTCACGGTCGCGGCGGTTGCGGAAGCGATCGCGGCGGTTGCCCTGACCCTGTCCCTGGCCCTGCTGGCCCTGCTGGCCGTTCTGGTTGTACGGGTTCTGGCCCTGGTTCTGGCCACCCCCCTGGTGATTCTGCTGGCGCGGCTGGCCGGATTCGCGGCCCTCACCACCTTCGCCGCCGCCACTGCTGGCGGGGGCCTCGGCGGCGGGCGCGCTCGGCGCAGGGGCTGCCGGCGCCGGCGCTGGCGCTTCCGGCGCGGCGGCCAGCGGCAGGGTCGGCTGCGCCGGAGCGGCGCTGGTTTCGGCGGCGGCCGGAGCGGCAGCCTTGGCTACGCGGGGCTTGCGCACGCGCTTTTCGGCGGGCGCATCGGCGCTGCCGGTTTCGGAAGTGTTATCGGACAAGAGCGTTATTCCTCGCTTGAAGGTGCGAGCGCCCGGCTGGGGCGGCGAACGTTGGGAATGGGTCTGGAAGACACTGCGTCCAGAAGGTGCGGCACGCGAACGCGGCCGGATATGCCGACACTATCATCGGCCAGCGGCGCCGTGCAAGAGTCGCCGGGAACAGCATTCATCATGGGCGCGTGGCGCCCGCGGCTGCCGGGGAACCGCAGGATCAGGCCAGGGCCTTGTCCAGCAGGCCGGCCAGCTGGGCCTTGCCGACCGCACCGATCTGCTCACCGACCTTCTCGCCGTCCTTGAACACGACCAGGTACGGAATCGAACGCACATGGTACTTGGCGGCCAGCGCACGGTTGTGGTCGACGTTGACCTTGGCGATCTTGGCGCGGCCCTGGTAGGCATCGGCCAGCTCGTCCAGCGCCGGGGCGATCATCTTGCACGGGCCACACCACTCGGCCCAGAAATCGACCAGCACCGGTTCCTTGGAATTCAGCACTGCGCTATCAAAGTCGGCGTCGCCGACATGTACAACCTTGTCGCTCATCTTGGTTTCTCGTCTTGGATTGCACCCGGCCATGCCGGAGGTGGGTGAACTGGGCCATGCCCGGTGGCGCGACCCTCGTCGTTGCCTCGCGGCGCACTGCCGCGGTGCGTTCGGCGGAATGCCTGGACGCTCACGGCCGGCAGTGTACCCCTATCGCAGGGCAGGGACAGGCGCCGGCTGGAACCCAGCGTATCGTGATCGCTTCGATGCCCGGTATGTGTCGGATTTCACTGTCTTCCTGTACATGGGGCTGGCAGTGGGCGACACCAGCTACCCCGGCCAGGCCGTTCAAGTGCGGTGTGGCTGGGTGAAGGTTCTCCGTCTCTCGGGTTGTTGAGACGGCCCATTCCGGTTTGCCCGCCCGAGTGCGTTAAACTGGGGCATTGTGCGGCGTGCGGACCGGGTGGTCCCAGCCTGCCAACCCGCCGCAGGGGCCGCAGTTTGCGACGGTGCCCCTAGACGCTGAAGTGCCAGCCGCCCCACGGGCCGGCGGCCATACCAAGACGGACACATGAGCGACAAACCGCTGACCGATTTGACCTTCTCCTCCTTCGAGCTGCATCCGGCCCTGCAGGCCGGTCTTGAAGGAGCCGGATTCACCCGCTGCACGCCGATCCAGGCGCTGACCCTGCCCGTCGCGCTGCCCGGTGGTGATGTCGCCGGCCAGGCCCAGACCGGCACCGGCAAGACGCTGGCCTTCCTGGTCGCTGTCGTGAACCGCCTGCTGACCCGCCCGGCCCTGGCCGACCGCAAGCCGGAAGATCCGCGCGCGCTGATCCTCGCCCCGACCCGTGAACTGGCCATCCAGATCCACAAGGATGCGGTGAAGTTCGGTTCCGACCTGGGCCTGCGCTTCGCGCTGGTCTACGGCGGCGTGGATTACGACAAGCAGCGCGAACTGCTGCAGCAGGGCGTTGACGTGATCATCGCCACCCCGGGCCGCCTGATCGATTACGTCAAGCAGCACAAGGTGGTTTCGCTGCACGCCTGCGAGATCTGCGTGCTGGACGAAGCCGACCGCATGTTCGACCTGGGCTTCATCAAGGACATCCGCTTCCTGCTGCGCCGCATGCCCGAGCGCACCATCCGGCAGACCCTGCTGTTCAGCGCCACCCTCAGCCACCGCGTGCTGGAGCTGGCCTACGAGCACATGAACGAGCCGCAGAAGCTGGTGGTCGAAGCCGAGACCATCACCGCCGCGCGCGTGCGCCAGCGCATCTACTTCCCGGCCGACGACGAGAAGATCCCGCTGCTGCTGGGCCTGCTGTCGCGCAGCGAAGGCGCGCGCACCATGGTGTTCGTCAATACCAAGGTGTTCGTCGAGCGCGTGGCGCGTTCGCTGGAGAAGGCCGGCTACCGTGTCGGCGTGCTGTCCGGTGACGTGCCGCAGAAGAAGCGCGAGAGCCTGCTCAACCGCTTCCAGAAGGGCCAGCTGGAAATCCTGGTGGCCACCGACGTGGCCGCCCGCGGCCTGCATATCGACGGCATCAAGTACGTCTACAACTACGACCTGCCGTTCGATGCCGAGGACTACGTGCACCGCATCGGCCGTACCGCGCGCCTGGGCGAAGAGGGTGATGCGATCAGCTTCGCCTGTGAGCGCTACGCCATGGGCCTGCCGGACATTGAGGCCTACATCGAGCAGAAGATTCCGTCCGAGCCGGTGACCAAGGAACTGTTGACCCCGCTGCCGCGTCCGGAACGCCCGGCCCCGGCCGCTGGCGAGGACGGCGAGGAGAGCGAGAGCGTCGGCCAGATCTTCCGTGAAGCGCGCGAAGCCCGCGCCGCCGAGGAAGAGCGTCGTGGTGGTGGCCGCAGTGGCGGCCGCTCCGGCGGTGGTCGTGGCGAGCGTCGCGACGGTGAGCGCAGCGGCGAGCGCCGTTCGCGTGGCCCGCGCAAGCCACGCGTGGAAGGCGAGCAGACGGCAGCCGCGCCGGTTGACGGTGCCGAGGCCGCGGTTGCCCAGGCTCCGCGTCCGCCGCGCCCGCCGCGTGCCGAAGGCGCACCGGAAGGGGCGGTGGAGGGCGAGCGCAAGCCGCGCAAGCGCCGTCGTCGTCGCCACGGCCGTCCGGTCGAAGGCGCCGAGGGCGTGCAGAACACGGCCGGCAATGGCGCCAGCCCGGTCACCCCGGTACAGGTGGTGGCCAAGCCGGTGCGCACCGCCGCCGACACCGGCGATTCGTTCCTGACCCGCATCGGCCGCAAGATCCGCCGGATGCTGTCGGGCAGCTAAGCCGCTGATGGTGGGTGCGGACCTTGGTCCGCACTGCCCCATGGGGTGGGGTAGCGGCCGG
>NZ_JAPTFX010000061.1:0-25135 GCF_030985895.1 Stenotrophomonas sp. Sm6012
GGGGGGGCGCCCCCCCCCGGCCCCCCCCCCCACCCGGGCCCCCACCCACAACCTCGCCCGCCCCGCGGCCGGCAGCACCGAGCGGCACCGTTCCACCCCTTCTGCACGCAGCAGGGGGATAATGAAGCCCCACGCCGGGCCGGTCGCCGCCATGAAAGAACTCACCCTCGACTCCGCTGTCGCCACGCTTCGTGCGGGCGGCGTGATCGCCTATCCGACCGAAGCGGTCTGGGGCCTGGGCTGCGATCCTTCGCACGAGGCGGCGGTGCACATGGTGCTGCGGCTGAAACAGCGCCCGATCGAGAAAGGCATGATCCTGGTCGCTGCCGATCTGGCCCAGCTGGAAGGCTGGGTACGGCTGCAGGCACTGCCCGACGCCCGCCAGCGGGCGGTGCTGGCCAGCTGGCCCGGTGCCAACACCTGGATCCTGCCGGCCGGCCCGCGTGCGCAGCCCTGGGTCACCGGCGAGCACAGCGGCATCGCGGTGCGCATCAGCGCCCACCCGCTGGTGGCCGCACTCTGCCGTGCCTGGGGAGGCCCGCTGGTCTCCACCAGCGCCAACCTGGCCGGGGAACCGCCAGCACGCAGCCGCGAAGAGCTGGACCCACGCCTGCTGCGCCTGCTCGACGGCATCCTCGATGGACAGACCGGCGGCCTGGCCCAGCCCACCCCGATCCGCGACGCACTCAGCGGCAACGTCCTGCGCTCCTGAGCGACCGATTGCACTGCGCCGGACAATCGCGCACCCTGCCGCCATGACCCTGCTGCGCGCCGCCCTGAGCCTGAGCCTGCTGCTGCCGTGGACGGCCAGCGCCGCCGAGGCCGAGGACGTGCGCGTGTACCGCTGCGTTGCCAGCAACGGCGCTGTCGCCCTGCAGGACCGGCCATGCAACAGTGGCCGCCAGGAAGTACGCGACCTGCAGCGTCCGCGCGATCCCGCCCCTCGCGTGGTCCGCAGCGATGCCGCGCCGCCGCCGCCCAGCGAAACACCGGTCATCCGCGAGCGCGAAGTCCGCCACGTCTACATCCAGCCACCGCAGCCGATGTACGAGTGCGTGAGTGACGATGGCCGGCGTTACACCAGCGACAACAACGAAGGCAATCCGCGCTGGGTCCCACTGTGGACCAGTGTCTGGCTTCCGCGTGGGCATCACGGCCTGGTCTATCCCGGGCCGCGACCGGCCATCGTCACGCCGGTCGGTACGCCCATTGGCGAAGGCGCGGGGTATCGCCCGCCTGCGGTGGGGGTAGGCGTGCAGGTCCCGGCCGGCAACGTGCTGGTCCGCGACAGCTGCAACGCGCTGCCGCCGCAGGAAGTCTGCGCGCGCCTGCGCGACCGCCGCTGGGAACTGGACCGGCGCTACAACAGCGCGCTGCAGAGCGAACGTACCGCCATCAGCAACGAGCAACGCGGCATCGATGCGCGCCTGTCGCGCGATTGCCAGCGCTGAGCCGGCGTCCCAGCGCAGCCTGTACGCTGTACGCATGAACAGATTGACCTGGCTGGCCCTGGCCCTGCTGCCCGGCCCTGCATTGGCTGACGAGGGCGTGATCTACCGCTGCACGTCCAGCAGCAGTGACATCCCCATCCTGCAGCGCACGCCCTGCCCGGCCGGCAGCACGCAGCAGGTCGTGCGCGTGCCGGCGCCTTCCAGCCCGCAACCAGCCGTGGTTGAACCCCCACTGGCGCTGGCTCCGGTTCCGCCACCGGTTCCCCAGGCCAGCGAACCCGCTGCAGTGCCTGCAACGCCTGCGGCGCCACGACGCGCGGACCAGGGGCGCACGATCATGGAAGCAGGCATGGTTGAACGCGAAGGCGGCGACCAGATTCTCGACAGCGCGACGCTGCGACGCGAAGCCGAGGCCCGCGCCGCATCCGGCGACGGACCACCGAAACCGCCGTTGCCACCAATCTTCCAGTGCACCGACAGCCAGGGCGGTGGCTACCTGCATGAGTACGAGGCCGCCCCCGGGCGCTGCGAACTGATGACCGTGCAGGGGCTGGGCGGCGCCACGCCGGTGAATGCAGCAGGCTGCGAAGTGGTGCGTGACCGCTGCGAGGCGCTGCCCGAGGCGCAGCGCTGCGGCAGCTGGCAGCAACGCTTCCGCGATGCACGCGGCCGTGAGCGTTTCGCCGCTCCGGAGAACCGCGATGCCGCACGCGGTGAACGCGAGCGGCTGCAGGGTGTGCTGGAGGCCAGCAACTGCCCGGTGCCTGGGTGACAGCCACCGGTAGTGCCGGCCGCTGGCCGGCAACTGCAATCATCTGAAGATCCTGAGGTTGCCGGCCAGCGGCCGGCACTGCCATCGAACGATCAGAATCCGTAGCGCAGGAAACCGCCATCCACCGCGATGCACTCGCCGGTGACATAGCTGGCTGCCGGCAGACACAGGAAGCCCACGGCCGCGGCCACTTCCTCCGGCTCGCCTATGCGGCGCATCGGCGTGCGGTTGATCACTTCCTCGTAGTAGTCCGGGTCCGACAGCGGACCGGACGTGCGCCGCGTACGGATGTACCACGGCGCCACCGCATTGACCCGGATGCCATCCTCGGCCCACTCGACGGCCAGGTTGCGGGTCATCTGGTGCATCGCCGCCTTGCTCATGCCGTACACCACGCCACTGCGCACATGGGTCAGGCCGGACACGCTGCCGACATTGACGATCGACGACGACGCGTGCCGGGCCAGCAGCGGATGCGCGTAGCGCGACAGCTCGAACGCAGAGAACAGGTTGGTCTCGAAGATCTGGCGCCATTCGTCCTCGGAATATTCCGTGGCCGCCTTGGTAACGTTGCCACCGGCATTGTTGATCAGGATATGCAGGCCATCGCTGTGGTCTTCCACCCAGTCCAGGATCTGGCGGCGGTCCTCGTCATCGGAGACATCGGCCGCCAGCGCGTGCACCTGGTGCTGCGGATACACGTCCAGCAGTTCGTCGCGCGCCGTCTCCAGCATGTCGATATCGCGGCCGACGATCATCAGGTCTGCACCGAGGCCGGCCAGTTCATGTGCGATGGCCAGGCCGATACCGGCGCTGGCGCCGGTGATCAGGGCGGTCTGGCCATCCAAGCGCCACCGTTGCTGGGTCATGTGTCCTCCGGGGCCGCGCCCGCTGTATTTCGATGGCGCAAGGATACGCGCTCACGGTGGCTGCCTGCCGGGGGTGCGACACTGCCCGTACGCCCACCGCGGAGAGCCGCCATGCGCATGTTGATCCTGTCCTCGTCCCTGCTGGCCACCGTGCTGCTGGCGGGCTGCCAGCGCCCACCGGCGCCGAACCCGGAAAAGCCACCGGTGCCCCGGGCGATGTCGCGCGCGATCAACGAGCCGCTGGACCGCGCCAAGGGCGTGCAGAAAACCGTGGACGATGCCGCCGCGCGTGAGCGCAAGGCCGAAGCCGAGGCGACGCAGTAACCCGGCAAACGAAAACGCCCGGCCGAAGCCGGGCGTTTCCAGTAGATCCACGCCATGCGTGGCCGTACCCGTAGATCCGCGCCCTGCGCGGATAGGCGCTCGGATCAGAACCCGCAGAAGCAGTAGGCCAGCGCCTTCACCGGCGCACCGTTGCCCTTCTCGCGTGCCGCGTTCTCGACGAAGCGCAACTGCGTGTCCACTTCCGGCATCGTGCGGGCCAGCATCATCCGCGCCATGCCCGAGTCGGACAGCATCCAGGCACCGGCGCGGCTGCCGGCAAAACCGCTTACGAACTGCGCGAACGGCGTCGCCGCCTTCTCGATGTAGCGCACGCGGTAGGCATCGGCCTTGCCCAGCTTGGCGCGGCTGGCGGCGTCGGCCACGGCATCCTTCAGGCCACCGAAGGCATCGACCAGGCCACGTTCCTTGGCCTGCGCACCGCTCCACACGCGGCCACGGGCCACTTCGTCGACGGCCTCGACCGGCTTCTTGCGCGCATCGGCGACGCGACCGGTGAAGTCGGCATAGCCCTTGTTGATCACCGTCTGGATGACCTGGCCAACGGCCGGGTCCATCGGACGGGTGACGTCGAAGGCACCGGCAAAGCGGGTGGTGCCGACGCCATCGGTGTGCACGCCGATCTTGTCCAGCGCGCGGCTGAAGTTCGGCACCATGCCGAAGATGCCGATCGAACCGGTGATCGTCGACGGATCGGCGTAGATGCGGTCGGCATTCATGCTGATCCAGTAACCACCGGACGCCGCCAGATCGCCCATCGACACCACCACCGGCTTGCCGGCGGCCTGCAGGGCCACCACTTCGCGGCGGATCTGCTCGGAGGCGAACACTTCACCGCCCGGCGAATCGACGCGCAGCACCACGGCCTTGACGTTCTCGTCGTCGCGCGCGGCGCGCAGCAGCGCCGAGGTCGACTCGCCACCAATACGGCCGGCCGGCAGGTCGCCACCGCTGATCTCGCCTGCGGCCACCACCACCGCCACCTGCGGACGCGAGTCCACCGGGTTGCGGCGAGCGTCGAGCAGCGCCAGGTAGCGCCCGAAGTCGACGTTGCGGAAACCGCCGTCGGCATCGTCATCGGCCACGCCACGCTCGATCATCAGATCCTCGAATTCCTCGCGGGTCTTCAGCGCGGTCACCAGTTTCTGCTGCAGCGCGAACTTGGCCAGATCACCACCGGCGGCGGCGATACCTTCCGGCAGCGTGTCGATGCCGGCAGCCAACTGCGCCGGGTCCAGGCGACGGGCCTTGGCGATGTCGCCCAGGTAGCGCTGCCACACGTCGTTCATCCAGAACAGGTCGGCTTCCTTGGAGGCCGGCGAGGCGGCGTCGAGCACGTACGGCTCGGCGGCGGACTTGTATTCGCCCACCTTGAACAGATGCACGTCCACGCCCAGCTTGTCCTGCAGGCCGGTGCGGAAGTACTGGCGATAGCGGCCCAGGCCCTCAAGAACCACCGACCCCATCGGGTCCAGGTAGACCTCGTCGGCCTGTGCGGCCAGCAGGTATTGCGACTGCCCCATGCTCTCGCTGTAGGCCACCAGCTGCTTGCCGGACGCGCGCAGGTCCTGCAGCGCCGACGCCACTTCGCGCAGCGAGGCGAAGCCCGATGGCTGCAGCTTGTCCAGCTCCAGCACCACGCGCTCGATCTTCTTGTCTTCCTTGGCCGACTCGATCACCCGCAGCAGGTCACGCAGCTGGATCTCCTCGGCGCCGTTGTCGCCCACCGCCTTGGCCAGCGCGCGGCTGACCGGATCGGCGCTGAACTGCTCGACCAGGCGGCCTTCCGGTGCGATCACCAGGGTGGTGCGGTCCTGCAGCGATTTGCTGGCACCGGCGCCCATTCCGGCGGCGATGACGAACATCACCAGCAGCAGGAACAGCAGGCCGAAGAACACCAGGTTGAGGATCAACCGGCGGGTGAAGTTCATGACGTCCCACAGCCCGATGAAGAAGCTGGCGACGGGATTGCGACGCGCCGGGGGCAGCGGGGGCACGGGTTGATTCATGGAACGCTCCGGATGGCTTCTTGCCGTGGTACCAGCATAGCCGGTGCCGTGTGATGCGGCATCGGACACAAGTCAGGGGATCGCCCGCCACGGGTCAGCGTGGCGGGCAGGAAGGATCAGGACAGGGTGGACTGGCCGATGCGCAGGCTGCTGCGGCGCAGGCGCCAGCCCATCAGGATGGCGGCCGCGGTCAGGCCTACGATCAGGCCGATCCACATGCCCTGCGGGCCCATGCCCAGGCCCAGGCCGAGCCCGGCGCCGAGCGGCATGCCCAGGCCCCAGTACGCGAACATGGCGATGAACATCGGTACGCGGGTGTCCTTCAGACCGCGCAGCGCGCCGGCCGACAGCACCTGGATGCCATCCGGGAACTGGAAGGTGGCCGCGTACAGCAGCAGGGTCGAAGCCAGGCCGGCCACCGCCAGATCGTTGGTGTACACCCCGACGATGGCATCGTGGCCGAACAGCAGCACCGCCGCCGACAACGTCTGCGTGCCCATGATGATCGCGTAACCCGCCCACGCCGCACGCCGCACACCGAAGCCATCACCACGGCCGACGGCATGGCCGACGCGCACGGTAGTGGCCTCGGCCACGCCCATCGGGATCATGAAGCACAGCTGCGCGACGTTGATCGCGATCTGGTGCGCGGCCGCCTCGTTGGCGCCCAGGCGGCCGATCAGCAGCGCGGTGACGATGAACAGGCCACCTTCCATCAGCACGGTGATGCCGATCGGCAGGCCGGTGCGTAGCAGTTCCCAGATCGCCTTCCAGCGCGGCCCTTCGAAGTGCGAGAACAGCTGCAGGTGGGCGAAGCGCTTGGTGAACCACAGGTAGGTAGCGAAGGCGATCGCCTGCAGCCACATCATCACCGCCGAAGCGATGCCGAGGCCTTCAGCTCCCATTTCCGGGAAACCGAGCTTGCCGTTGGCCAGCACATAGCCCATCGGCGCCAGCACCAGCAGGCCGCCGAAGCCGAGCAGCATGGTCGGCAGCGTCCAGTGCATGCCCTCGCTCAGGTAGCGCATGCAGAAGTACAGGGTCAGCGCCGGGCCGCCCCAGCGCACCGCATGCAGGAACGCGGTCGCGCCGGGCACGATGTCCGGGGCGATGCCGAAGGCCGGCAGCAGCGGCGGCACCACGGTGAGGAAGGTGAACATGATCAGGCCCAGGCCCAGCGCCAGCCACAGTGCCTGGCGGAACAGCGGGCCGATCTCGCGCTCGCGGCCAGCGCCGTGCAGCTGCGATACCGAGGCGGTGAGCGAGATCAGCGTGCCGATCGGGATCAGCATCGGCAGCCACAGCAGGGCGGTGCCGATGGTCACCGCGGCCAGGGTCGCAGTCGCGTGGTGACCGGCAATCACGTTGTCGACGAAGGAGATCAGACCGGTGGACACATGGCCCAGCACAAGCGGCAGGGCGAGCAGACCGGTGGCGCCGACTTCCTTGCTGAAGCGCGGCGTGGAGGTTGCAGTAGACATAAGGTGCTTGACGCGAACTACGGTTGCGCGCGAAGGGCACAGGCACCGGGTTGCGGCCGGTCATCTTACGCGCGCAGCGCGCGCATTCCCATGACACGGCGTGAATGCTGGGTTCCAGCCACAAAAAGGGGACGGAGGGGAGTAAGTCGTTTCAGACCTAATTGTCCCGAATACGACTTAATCCCCTCCGTCCCCTTTTTTACTGTCCGGCCTGGCGCTTGAGCCAGCTGTCACGCTCGGTGGCGGGCACGGCGAGGAAGGCGCTGCGCACCGTGTCGCGTTCCTGCGGCGGCGTGCGCTGTGCGACCAGGGCCAGCTGTGCCAGCTGGGCCGGGCTGAGCTGGCGCAGCACGGCCAGCGCGGCCTCGCGCTGTTGCGGCGGCACATAACCGAACAGGCCATGCAGCTTGGGGAACACCAGGCCCAGCTGCGGGCCCAGTCGCCAGCCTTCGCGGAAGGCTTGGTCCTGCGCCTGGAACTGCTGGCGCAGGCGCTGCTGCTGGTCGGCCGGCAACGCGTTGAATCGCGTCGCGGCCTGGCGGATGCGCTCACGCTCGCCTTCCGGAAGCGCCCGCCACGCGGCGTAGTCGGCACGTCGCTGGCGCTGCTGCGCTGCATCCAGCTGCGCGAAGGCCGACGGCGCAGCGGCCGGGGCCGGTGCTGTCGCCTCAACGCCGGGCGCCGGCGCAGGCAGGGGCACATTCAAGGTCTGCGGTGCGGCGGACAGCGACAGCGGCAGGGCCAGCAGCGCGCTGGCGAACAGGGTCTTATTCATCGGCAGCGGTGGTTTCCAGCGTGGCACTGGCCGGCTCGGGCCGGCTCGGCCTGGATTGCGATTCGTCCACCGGCAACGGACCGCCTGCGGCGGTCCACGCATACAGATCGGCATCGGCCAGCAGCGGGTAGTCGCGGTCGGCCAGCATCGTGGCGTCGTCTGCGGCCTGGGACGGCGTCGTATCCGGCGCGGCATTGACCGTGCTCGGCGGCAACGCCTCCACCGTGACCGGGCCCGCCTCGCCGACCACGCCTTCCGGCAACGGTGCCGCGGCACCGAACGAATGGCCCTGCAGGTAGCGCCAGCCCAGCGCCGCTGCCAGCAGCACGGCTACGGTCAGCAGCAGGATCAGCGGACCGCGCCAGCGCGGCTTGGCAGTCGGGCGGCGGCGCTTGCCGTTGGCGGCGGTACGCCCTTCCTGCGGCGGTGCGCGCCAGCTGGAAGTTGCGGGTTCATTGTGGGCGGCTGGTGCGGCCGGCTGCTGCAGCTGCTGCAGGCGCTTGGCCGGCAGGTCGCGGATGCGCAGCTGCACCTGTTCGGCCAGTTGGCGCCAGGCCGACGCATCGGGCTGGCCGTGTGCATCGCGCGGGCAGGCATCGGCCAGCAGGTGCTGGTAGCCCGCTTCGTCCTGGTCGAGCACGCGCATGGCGATGCCTTCGTCCAGGCTACCGCCTACCCGCAGCAACAATGCCAGGCGCGGCAGCGGGTCCATGCCGCCCAGCGCGGCCAGCGGCGGCGCCCACTGGCCGCCCATCGGTTCACGCAGTGCCTGGCGCTGGCCCAGCAGGGTCCAGAAGCGGGTCGGCCACTGCGCCATCGGCAGGTCGCTGGCCACCGCGGCAAAGGCGCGCATCACCGCCACCAGGGTCTGCTCGGCGCGGGCGGCATCACCGCACTGCAGTTCAGCCACCACCAGGGCACGGCGTTCAACACCACGCAGGAACGCCGACAGCGCGCCGGCCGCGGTCGAGGAAACAGGGGCGGGCACAGCCGTCATCGGTCACTCCAAAGGTCTGCCGGCATGATAGCGGCAGGCCATCGACGCCCGTAGGACTTGCGCCCGCTGGCACTTCGTGCTGCAGGTTGTGCACAGCACCACGCCCCCCTCGGGCAAAACTGGGGCATCCAGCTGAATCCACTCTGTTTCAGCAATGTTTCACACTCAACTTATTGATTTATATTGCTTTTCTCGTGTGGCGATTTTTTGACCAACCCAAGCGTTAGGCCGTCGCCATCGGCCTCCTGCGCGCCCGTCGACCGGTAACGCACAACGTTATCCACAGAACATGTGGATAAGACTGAATCTCCAATGGACACCGATATTTAGGTGACATTTATGATTCAACCGCCGTCGCTCCGGCGCCCCCGGCCGTGCCATCCGTGCGCGCATGGCCCGTTACACTGGCCCGATGCTTTCACCGATTCCGACCCTGCAGGTCGCCCTGCCCGTCCCGCTGCCGCGCCTGTTCGACTACCTGTCGCCGGAGGGCGACGCCCCCGCGGTGGTGGTCGGCTGCCGCGTGAAGGTGCCGTTCGGCAACCGCGAGCTGGTCGGCGTGGTGGTTGGCCACGGCCAGGCCGACGACGGCCAGGGACTGCGCCAGGCGCTGGCCTGGTGTGACCCGCAAGCGCTGCTGCAGGGCGAGCTGTGGCAGAGCCTGCAGTGGCTGGCGCGTTACACCCACGCACCGCTGGGCGAGGTCCTCAGCACTGCCCTGCCCGGCCCGCTGCGCCATGGCGAGGCCCTGCCCGAGACCCATCACTGGGGTTGGCAGCTGACCCACGAAGGTCGCGCCCAGCGTGAAAAGCTGCGCGCCGGCAGCCGCCCGCGCCAGTTGGCTGAGCTGCTGGCCGAGGCCGTGGTGGATGAAGACGTACTGGGCGAGCGCATGGACGACTGGCGCACCGCCGCACGCAGCCTGGCCAAGCGCGAGCTGGCCGAGCGCGTTGCGCTGAGCGTGGCCCCGCAGCACGCGCAGCCGCTGCCCGGCCCCACGCTCAATCCGGACCAGGCCGAGGCCGTGGCCGCGATCAACGCCGCCGAAGGCTTCCAGCCGTTCCTGCTGGATGGCGTGACCGGCAGCGGCAAGACCGAGGTCTACCTGCAGGCGATCATCCAGTGCCTGGCCCAGGGCCGGCAGGCGCTGGTGCTGGTGCCGGAAATCGGCCTGACCCCGCAGACCCTGGCGCGGTTTCGCGGCCGACTCGGCATCGCCGTGCACGCACTGCATTCGGGTTTGAACGACAACGAGCGCGCGCGCGTCTGGGCCGCCGCTGCGCGCGGCGAGGCACGGGTGATCGTCGGCACGCGTTCGGCGGTGTTCACGCCACTGCCGCAGGCCGGCCTGCTGATCGTCGACGAGGAACACGACGGCAGCTACAAGCAGCAGGACGGCATCCGCTACCACGCGCGCGATTTCGCCCTGGTGCGGGCCAAGGCACTGGGCATTCCGGTGTTGCTGGGCAGCGCCACGCCCTCGCTGGAAACGCTGCACAACGCCTATGCCGGGCGCTACACCCACCTGCGCCTGAAACAGCGCGCCGGCGATGCACGGCCACCTCGCGTACGCATTCTGGATGTGCGCAAGCGGCCGCTGCATGACGGTCTCTCGGCCGATGTGCTGGCGGGCATCGGCGAGCACCTGCAGCGTGGCCAGCAGGTGCTGGTGTTCAAGAACCGCCGCGGCTATGCGCCGGTGCTGCTGTGCCACGACTGTGGCTGGACCGCACCGTGCAACCGCTGCGATGCACCGATGACCGTGCATGGCGGTGGCCGGCGCCTGCAGTGCCATCACTGCGGTGCACGGCAGCCGGCACCGTTGGCATGCCCGGCCTGCGGCAGCCTGGCGCTGCAACCGCAGGGTATCGGCACCGAACGCCTGGAAGAACATCTCACTGCGGCCTTCGCCGACTTCCCGGTGGTGCGCATCGACCGTGGCACGACCTCGCGCCGCGATGCATTGGAGCAGCAGCTGGCGAAGCTGGGCGACCGGCCCGGCATCCTGGTCGGCACGCAGATCCTGGCCAAGGGCCACGACCTGCCCAAGCTGACCCTGGTGGTGGTGGTGGGCATCGATGAGGGCCTGTTCTCGGCCGACTTCCGTGCCAGTGAGAAACTGGCGCAGCAGTTGATCCAGGTGGCCGGCCGTGCCGGCCGTGCACGCGACCCGGGCGAAGTCTGGCTGCAGACCCATCATCCCGGGCATCCGCTGCTGGAGACTCTGGTGAACGGTGGTTACCACCCGTTCGCGCAGGCCGAGTTGAACCAGCGCCAGGCCGCCGGTTTCCCGCCCTTCGCGCACCTGGCGTTGATGCGCGCGGAAGCGCAGCAGGTCGAGCACGCCAACGCCTTCCTGCTGGCGGCGCGGCAGCTGCTGGGCGAGCAGAACGTGGTGGAGGCCTACGGGCCGATGCCGGCACCGATGCCGCGCCGTGCCGGTTACCAGCGCACGCAGCTGCTGCTGTCGGCACTGCAGCGGCCGCCACTGCACGGCGTGCTGGCACAGCTGGTGCCGCAGCTGTATGCGCTGCCGGAAGCGCGCAAGGTGCGCTGGTCGCTGGATGTGGATCCGACCGATCTGTATTGAGGTCTGGCAACCGGTACTGCGTAGCGTCGAGCTTGCTCGACTGCCGTGCGCCAGACGCAGTCGAGCAAGCTCGACGCTACGCCCAACGCCACCGCTTACGTCAGCGGTGACATCACGCCGCGCTGGTAGGCCGGCCGTTCGCGCAGGCGCGCATACCAGGCCGCCAGGTGCGGCAGTTCCGGGCGCTGGATCGGCAGTTCGTACCAGGCATAGATCAGCGAGCCCAGCGGGATGTCGCCCATCGCGAACGTATCACCGGACAGCCACGGCTGCCGGGCCAGGGTGGCATCGGCCATCGCCAGGTAGTCACCGGCACGCACGATGGCGGCATTGATCCGCGCTTCGTCACGATCGGCCGGCGCGGTGCGCATGATGCCCCAGATCAGGTCACTGTAGATCGGCGCCATCCGCGAGGTGCTCCAGTCCATCCACTTCTCGGCCTGGGCGCGCTGCATCGGGTCTTCGGCGTACAGCGTGCCCAGCGCGTAGCGCGCGCTCAGGTAGCGCACGATCGCGTTGGATTCCCACAGCGGCAGGCCGTGATCTTCGATCACCGGCACCAGGCTGTTGGGATTCATCGCCAGGTACTCCGGCGTCTGCGTGCCACCGTGGCTGCCACCGACTTCGATGGACTCGTACGGCAGGCCGATCTCCTCGGCACACCACAGCACCTTGCGGACGTTGCTGGAATTGCGACGGCCCCAGATCTTCAACATGCGGGTATTCCCTGCTGGCAATGCGAGCGGCAACGATACGCCTGATCGGTGTGGGTGTGTGCGTGCCGGATGCGGGATCTGGCATCTGGACGCTGCCGGCCAGCGGCCGGCACTACCTGTTCTTTTTGGGCAGCGCGCGTACGTAGGAGGATTTGCCGTCCTTCTTCAGTTCGAACAGGCCGATCGCCGCCAACAGATCGCTCAGCTTGCCGTAGCCATAGTTGCGCGGATCGAACGACGCCTGGTTGCCGATCTGGCTGCCGACCGGGCCCAGGTGCGACCAGCCATCCTCACCCTCGGCCGCCGACACCGCACGACGCAGCATCTTCACCAGCCGGGTGTCACTGCGCATTTCCGCACCGCTCTTGCGCGGCCGTGCATCATCGTTGGTGACCGGTTCGTTGGAGGCCTGTTCGCTGGAGGCCTGTTCGGCATCCGGCACGCTGGCGTGGGTCTGGCCCAGCGCCTCCAGATAAGTGAATTTCGAGCACGCGTTGACGAACGGTTCGGGTGTCTTCTTCTCGCCGAAGCCGTACACCTTCACGCCATCGGTCAGCAGCCGCATCACCATCGGGGTGAAATCGGCATCGCTGGAGACGATGGCGAATCCATCGAGGTTGCGCGCGTACAGCAGGTCCATGGCATCGATCACCATCGCCATGTCCGAGGCATTCTTGCCCTTGCTGTAGGCGAACTGCTGGATCGGGCGGATCGCATACTCGTGCAGCACCGCTTCCCAGCCCTTCAGCCGCGGGCTCTTCCAGTTGCCGTAGGCGCGGCGCACGTTGGCCACGCCGTAGCGGGCCACTTCGGCCAGCACCTCGTCGATCTTCGAGGCCGGCGCGTTGTCGGCGTCGATCAACAGGGCGATGCGCTTTTCCGGTTCGCTCATGGGCTCCTCACGGGACGTTGCCTGAACCCGAGTATCGCCGATCCACGCGGGCGCTGACGTGACAGGCGGCCGCCGTGCGAAGATGCCAGGCGCTTCCCCCAATGCCCCCACTGGAGTGAGTCGATGAGTCGTGAGCGCGTCCCCCACCTGGTCGTTGTCGGCGGTGGTTTTGCCGGTCTCTGGGCCACACGTGCCCTGGCCCGCGAGCGCATACGCATCACCCTGGTCGACCGCCGCAACCATCACCTGTTCCAGCCGCTGCTGTACCAGGTGGCCACCGCCGGCCTGTCCGCGCCGGACATCGCGGCACCGCTGCGCCATATCCTCGGCCACCAGCGCAATGTGGAAGTCCGCCTCGGCGAAGTAGTGGCCATCGACAAGCAGGCCCGGCAGATCCGCATGGCCGATGGCAGCACGCTGGACTACGACAGCCTGCTGCTGGCCACCGGCGCCACCCACGCCTACTTCGGCAACGACCAATGGGCCGATGATGCGCCCGGCCTGAAAACCCTGGACGATGCCATCGCACTGCGCCGCAAACTGCTGCTGGCGTTCGAGCGCGCCGAGGCCGAACCGGACCCGGCGAAAAAGGCCGCGTGGCTGAGTTTCGCCATCGTCGGTGGCGGCCCCACCGGTGTCGAACTGGCCGGCACGCTGGCCGAGATCGCTCGGCATACGCTGCGCAACGAATTCCGCCACATCGACCCGGCCAGCGCCAAGGTGCGGTTGGTCGAGGCCGGCCCGCGCGTGCTGTCCTCGTTCCCTGAAGTGCTTTCGCTGAAGGCGCGCCGGCAGCTGGAAAAGCTGGGCGTGGAAGTATTGACCGGCACCCCGGTGAGCGACATCGACAGCCAGGGCTTCAAGCTGGGCGAGCAGTTCGTTCCGGCCCGCACCGTGGTGTGGGCTGCCGGTGTGGCCGCCTCGCCGCTGGCGCGCACGCTGGACGTGCCGCTGGACCGCGCCGGACGCGTGCAGGTGCAACCGGACCTGACGCTGCCCGATCATCCGGAGCTGTTCGTGGCCGGTGACCTGGCCGCACTGAACCAGGCCAATGGCAAGCCGGTGCCCGGCGTGGCCCCTGCCGCCAAGCAGATGGGCAAGTACGTGGCCGAGGTGATCCGCGCGCGCCTGCATGGCAAGGCCGAACCCGGTCCGTTCAAGTACGCCGACTACGGCAACCTGGCCACCATCGGCCGCATGGCCGCGATCGTGCACCTGGGCCGGCTGCAGCTGTCGGGCATCCTGGCCTGGTGGTTCTGGCTGGCCGCGCACGTGTTCTTCCTGATCGGCTTCCGCAACCGCATCGTGGTGCTGCTGAACTGGGCGGTGGCGTACTGGAGCTACCAGCGCAGCGCACGCATCATCTTCGGTGATGACCAGGAAGACCGACGGCCAAGGCGGTAGGGCCGCGTGCATGTTCCTGTGGAGCCGAGCCATGCTCGGCTGCACTTCGCGCGGAGTGTAGAAGCCGAGCGTAGGCTCGGCTCTACTGCGCCTTCGGCTTCGGGTACCACAGTGCGTTGACGATGACCCAGCGCTGGTCGAAGCGCCCCATGTGGAAGTAGTCGACGAACCACGGGGTTTCCAGTCGTACCGAGGCTGCATTGCCGGTTACGTCCAGCACCGTGCAGCGGCGGTCCCATTGATCCTTCGGGGTCTTCAGCGCGCCCTGCTTCGTCAGCGAGACCAGCTCTTCCTTCGACATGCGGCGCAGGCCCAGGCGTTCGTCGGGTGTATCGCCGAGCACGGCACGCTTGGCCAGGTCCGGATGCAGGGAACGGGCGACGCGCTGCGGATCGGCTTCCAACTGGCCGTCGACGTAGTCGTGGCAGGTGGCTTCGATGGCCGCGATCGTGGCTGGGTCGGCGGCGGGACTTGATGATGCGGAAAGAGCGAACAGCAGGGCAATCGTGGACATCCGGGTCTCCAGCTCTGGGCGCGGGGCGATCATCGCATGGGCCGGGTAGCCCATCCACGCATGGCGTGGATCTATTGGTCCGGCGATGCCGGCAGGCCGGAACCGAGCGTGGGCGTGGATCTACAGCAGCGTTCCGGCGGGTGCCAGCAGCCAGGCCAGCTTGCGTTCGCGCGGCTGCTGCTTGAGCTGCCATTCGGCGCGCGAGGCAGCGGCCCGGTCCGGGTACTCGCGCACGGCCAGCACGCGCAGCGGCGGGCGGGCCCGGGTGTAGCGCGCGCCCTTGCCGGCCTGGTGGGCAGCGAAACGTGCCTCCACGTCGGTGCTGATCCCGGCGTAATAGCTGCCATCGCGGCATTCGAGCAGGTACAGGAACCACGGGCGGAGGGACGAGGCCATGGCCGGATTATGCCGTGCTGCACTGCAGCGGATATACTGGCGCCCGAATGCAGGAGAGAGGCGCCGCGCTGGCGCCCGCCGAAGGCGCAGGCTCCCATGATCGCTCAGGCCGGTGGGCTGGAATCCCGCCAACCATGCATTCGACTCGCCGAGCTGGAGAGAGGTCACCGGGCACGCCCGGGACGATCCGCCGAAGGGGCACGCGGCCAACGCCGCTGAACTCTCAGGCAAAAGGACAGCGGGAGCGGCACCGGTCATCGTCATCCCGTCATTGCGCAGGCAGTGGCGGTAGTCGCGCATGGCCGGCCCCACCGCGCCCGGAGCCTGCCCCATGCTGTTGTCCATCATCTACCTGATCGCCATTTCCGCCGAAGCCATGACCGGCGCGCTGTCCGCCGGCCGCCGCCGCATGGACCTGTTCGGCGTGGTCATGATCGCCTGCGTCACCGCCCTCGGCGGCGGCTCGCTGCGCGACATCCTGCTCGGCCACTATCCGCTGGGCTGGGTGAAGCATCCCGAGTATCTCGCCTTCACCGTGTGCGCGGCGCTGATCGCCACCTGGGTGGCGCGCTGGATGCACCACTTCCGCCGCACCTTCCTGGTGCTCGACGGGCTGGGCCTGATCGCCTTCACCCTGATCGGCTGCTCGATCGCGCGCGAGGCCGGCCACGCCACGCCCATCGTGCTGATCGCCGGCATGCTGACCGGCGCGTTCGGCGGCGTGCTGCGCGACATCCTCTGCAACGAGGTGCCGCTGATTTTCCAGAAGGAGCTGTACGCGATCATTTCGCTGCTGACCGGCGCGGTGTACCTGTTGCTGCTGCATTGGGGCGTGGCCGACGCGACCGCGATCCTGTGCTGCCTCGGCGGCGGCTTCGCGCTGCGCCTGCTGGCGATCCACTACCGCTGGGAAATGCCGAAGTTCGTGTACCACGACGAGGTGCATTGAATGCTGTGTGCCAGGCGTGGGGCCTCGTGGTTCAACCCTGCAGGTTGACACTCATCGGGCTCTCCCCTGCCAGGATGCGCCGCCGGTAGGCCTCTGACGGATAGACATTCCATGGGATCCCACCGTTGCTGCAATCGACTTCGATCTCTTCAAGCAACCCGGGATCAACCCATCCAGACAGGTAGTCAGGCTCTGATCTTCTATTGAATTCCGGGGAGTGGATCTGGCCTTCAACAACGATCTCGTTCCGAACGGTGGAAAGGAACAGCGCCCGGAGATCGCCCTCCACATGCGTATAGGTGCCTGCCTCGAGAAAGGTCCGCACGCTGACGTTTCCGCCGACGGCCAGTATTCCATCGTTGAGCGAGCAAGCGTGGAGATGCTCACAGTCGAGATCGTCCCGTACAAACAGCCAGCCACCACACTCAAGATTCCGGGTCTTGAGGTTTCCAAGAATGATCATACAAAGTGCCTCATTCACATCGTTGAGCGCCAGCACTCCCTCCACGCACAGATCGCCATCGACGATCACGCAGTGCGTTCTGCAGTCCGACTTCCAATTGCCGACGAGGGAGGCGGCGGGAACCACCTTGAACACGGATTCGCGCTCATCCGGCTCTCTGTCGGCAGATGCCGCGATCATCGCCCGTGCTTTGAGGGTAGTACGCAGAAGCGTCTGATCTCCCTGGTGGCGATAGCTTTCGATTCTTTCATCAAGCTCCGCAAGCAGGTCAGCCGTCTTCGAAGCAGAAGAGGGCTCAAACCAGTCCTCGATGACCGACACCATCCTCTCGGCAATCCCACCTCCCCTCGAGCGTACAAGCGCCACGGCCGCCTCACGGGAGATCGAGCGGGACTTCACGCTCTGCGGACTGTCGTCAGGGAAGACATGCATTGATGGCGTCCAGTGCGGGTGGGACCTTGATCTTCGGCCCAACCCGCAGAGAGACTCCATACAACTTTTCCGAAATCCTGTCGCATGGCTTGTCGATATCCATGCATGGCGTGGATCTACTGCATCGCCCGCGCTTCGCGCGATGGTCGAGCATGGCTCGACGCTACAAAGGGCGGCATCCACGCAGGCGGTGGATCCTGCCACCCCGGCGATGTACCTGGCGCTGTCGCTCATGCGCAGCGCCAGGCGCATCGCCGGTGCAGATGGGCCGGCCTCCAACTCCGACCGGCCCTGATCGCGGCCGCACCCCCGCAGGCGCTGGCCACCATCCACACACGTGCCGCACTCAAGCGGCTTCCATCAGGCGGCTTCGGACACCTTTACTTCACGACGGCTGCGCACGGCCGCAGCCAGTCGCTCCAGCACCGTCACAGTGGTGTCCCAGTCGATGCAGCCATCGGTGATGCTCTGCCCGTAGACCAGCGGCTGGCCCTCCACCAGTTCCTGGCGGCCACCGACCAGATGGCTCTCGATCATCACACCGACGATGCGCTGTTCGCCGTCTTCCAACTGAACGGCGATGTCGTCGATCACCTTCGGCTGGTTGTCCGGGTTCTTCAGGCTGTTGGCGTGGCTGGCGTCGATCATCAGGCGGGTCGGCAGCTTGGCCTTGGCCAGCGCCTGGCAAGCCTCGGCGACGCTGCCTGCGTCGTAGTTCGGCTGCTTGCCGCCGCGCAGGATCACATGGCAGTCCGGATTGCCGGTGGTCGAGACGATGGCGGTGCCGCCCTGCTTGGTGACCGACAGGAAATGATGCGGATTGGAGGCAGCCCCCACCGCGTCAGCAGCGATCTTGACGTTGCCATCGGTGCCGTTCTTGAAGCCGACCGGGCACGACAGCCCCGAGGCCAGTTCGCGGTGCACCTGGCTTTCGGTGGTGCGCGCACCGATCGCGCCCCAGGCCACCAGGTCGGCGATGTACTGCGGCGAGATCACATCGAGGAATTCGACACCGGCCGGCAGGCCAAGCTTGTTGATGTCGCGCAGCAGGCCGCGGGCGATGCGCAGGCCCTTGTCGATCCTGAAGCTGCCGTCCAGGTCGGGGTCGTTGATCAGGCCCTTCCAGCCCACCGTGGTACGCGGCTTCTCGAAGTACACGCGCATGACGATTTCCAGTTCGCCGGCCAGCGCATCGCGCAGTGGCTTCAGGCGCTGGGCGTACTCGATGGCAGCGTGCGGATCGTGGATCGAGCACGGGCCGACCACCACGGCCAGGCGATCGTCGCGGCCATGCAGGATCTGGTGCAGGGCCGCGCGCGAGGCGCTGACGGTGTCGGAGGCTTCATCGTCACACGGCAGCATCGCCAGCAGCTGGGCAGGCGGTGTCAGCGGTTCGATGGTGCGGATACGCAGGTCGTCGGTGTGCGGGGGCATTGCGGGGGTTCTCCGGAACGTTGGGGGTCCCCAGCGTGGCGGCATGAAAAAAGCCGCCAGGTTCGCTGGCGGCTTTCGGGAATGCGTCTGAAGCTTTCTTCAGGGTGAGCGCAGTCCTTCCTCCGCCAGAGGCTTCGGAAAGTAATACCAGTAAAAGCGGGTGGCGGCTGCGTTCATGGGGTGTATTGATAGCACAGCTTTTGCGCAGTGCAAAATGTTTCATCCGCAACTGGGGACGCGGTTCAGCGAGGTGCGCGCCGGCCCGGCCCGTGCGGCGGCAACCACACGAAGTCGCTCATCTGCCATGCACTTCCACATCCAGCAGCAGGCCTTCATGGATGTCGGCCCAGCGCTCCAGCACCCGACCCAGCTCCTGCCTGGCCTCATCCAGCTGCTCGGGGTTGAGCAGCGAGCGCGCGGTGTAGAGATCGGAGACCAGTCGCCGCAGCACCGCTTCGGGAATGGCCACCGACGGCCCCTCGTGTTCCGGCAGCTGCAACGCCGGGGTTTCACCCAGAGGACCGAACAGCGTGACCTGGAGCGTGCTCTGCATGATCAACTTCCCTGCGGACGGACATGGGCAATGCACTGTTTACCGTGTCTGGGTGACAGGCGCATGTGCCATGCCCGCTTGAAGGGTCCGGGGTAGCCGGCCAGTGGCCGGCGCTACCGCAGCGAGCGCGATGCGCGTTTGCGGATGTAGGCGTTGGCAGCATTGGGGTGCTCGTGCTGCCAGCGCACGCACAGGTCACGCAACCATTGCGGCTGCGTCTTGCCGGCATCGTTGAGCCAATTGCCGACCGAGTCCTGCACGTAGCGTTCGGGGTCGTCGGCCAGTGCCTCCAGCAGCGGTAATGCCTGTTGCGGATGCTGCTTGAACAGCGCGACATGCGTGGCCCAGACACCGCGCGGACGCAGTGCTTCGCAGGCGAACCGGCGCAGGTACGGCGATGCCTCCTGCGTCCAAGGGCGCAGGTGCTCAAGCGCCTGCAACGGCGCAGCAACGATGTCCGCGCGCAACGCCAGCCACGCCCATTCGCGCACGCCGAAGTGCGGGTCATCGGCCAGCGTGCGCATCTGCTGCAGCTTCTCTGCCAAGGTTGCACGGGCATCACTGCCGATCAGGTAGCAGGCCCAGCCGCGCACGGTATCGGAGTTGTGATGCTGCCAGAGCGCAGGCGCGCCCTGCCCCGCCTCACGCAGCAGTTGCGCGGCCAGGGCCATGCGCTGGGTGATGCCCTTGCCTGCAGCGTCGCACATGCGCTGCAGCGCTGCCGGTTCAAGCGACGGCGCCACGCACCGCAGCAACTCACCGAAGTCCACTGCCAGGCACTCGGCCAGATGGGTCGTCGCAACGCGGCCGCTGTTGAGCGCGTGCAGGCGTTGCGTGGTCATCGCGCTCATGCCCTGCTCCCGCGCCCGGCGTCGGTGTGCAGCCAGACCTTGTGCAGCAGCTGCGAAAGCTGCTGCTGCTCGGACGCATCCAGGCCATCGAACAGGCCACCGATCCACTGCGTATGCCGTTCGAACAGGGTTTCCGCCAGGCGCGTGCCCTTTGCGGTCAGTACGATCTGCAGGCGGCGGCCATCCTCGGCATCACTGCGACGCTGCAGCAGGCCTTCGCGCTGCAGGCCATCAAGCAGGCCGCTGATGGTGGCGCGGGCGACCCCCGCGCGCTCGGCCAGCGCATGCGGCGGCAGCGTGCCACCCGCCCCATGCAGCAGGAACAGCACGATGAAGCGCCCTTCGCTGAGTCCATGCGGGGCCAACCGGGTGGCGCAGTCGTGGTCGATCGCCGAGGACAGCGACAGCAGCTGGAAGCACAGGCGCAGCTGCGCGACGTTGCTGTGGCCGCGGCGCTGCGCTTCGTCCAGCAAGGCATCATGCTTGGCTTCGAACATGCTTCAAACCCTGATGATTAGGCGCCTAATCATAAATCGAATGAATGGGATCGGGTCAAGCCGCCTGGCAAGCCGCCTGCGATGCCAGAGCGTTTACGTGATCTTGGCGGTCGGCCCACTATAAGAACCACATCAGTCTCTTTCTGGATCCCAGCATGACCCCTTCGCAAGCGGAAACCATTGCCAGCGCCGTCATGCAGCCGGACGACCGGCGCGCCGAGATCGCCGCGCAGCAGCAGGCGCAGGCGCAGCAGTTGAAGCGCCAGCGCAAAGCGGCAGCCATCGGACTGATCGGCATGGCCGCAGGCGCATTGATCGCAGGCCAGTCGGGCCTGCCGTGGGTAAAGGGCCTGCTGTACGGCGGCGTGCCGACCTTCTTCATCGCCAGGATCTGGCTGGATCGCCGCGCCCTGTGCCGCTGACGCCTCTGGGCGTGGGTGGAGGCCAGGCGCAGCGGCGGCGTCCACCCGATGCGGCCCACAAAAAAACCCCGCCTTGCGGCGGGGTTCTTCATTGCTTCGGGAGCGCGTGGACTTAGAAGTCCATGCCGCCCATGCCACCCATGCCGCCCATGCCACCGGCGCCACCCATGGCCGGCTCGTCCTTCTTCGGAGCTTCGGCAACCATGGCTTCGGTGGTGATCATCAGGCCAGCGATCGAGGCAGCGTTCTGCAGCGCCGAACGGGTCACCTTGGTCGGGTCCAGGATGCCGAACTGCAGCATGTCGCCGAACTCGCCGGTGGCGGCGTTGTAGCCGAAGCTGCCGGTGCCTTCCTTGACCTTGTTGATGATGACCGACGGTTCTTCACCGGCGTTGGCCACGATTTCGCGCAGCGGGGCTTCCATCGCACGCAGGGCGATCTGGATGCCGTGGTTCTGGTCTTCGTTGGCGCCCTTCAGGCCAGCCAGCGAGGTGACCGCACGCACCAGGGCAACGCCGCCGCCCGGGACCACGCCTTCTTCAACGGCTGCACGGGTAGCGTGCAGGGCGTCGTCGACGCGATCCTTCTTTTCCTTCATTTCGATTTCGGTCGAGGCACCGACCTTGATCACGGCAACGCCGCCGGCCAGCTTGGCAACGCGTTCCTGCAGCTTCTCGCGATCGTAGTCGGAGGAGGTGTCCTGGATCTGGGTCTTGATCTGGCCGACGCGTGCGTCGACGGCAGCCTTGTCACCCACGCCATCGATGATGGTGGTGTTTTCCTTGGAAACCTGCACCTTCTTGGCGCGGCCGAGGTCCTTGATGGTGGCCTTTTCCAGCGACAGGCCCACTTCTTCGGAGATCACGGTGCCGCCGGTCAGCACGGCCATGTCTTCCAGCATCGCCTTGCGACGGTCGCCGAAGCCCGGAGCCTTGACGGCCACGACCTTGACGATGCCACGGATGGTGTTGACCACCAGGGTCGCCAGCGCTTCGCCTTCGACTTCTTCGGCAACGATCAGCAGCGGCTTGCCGGCCTTGGCGACGCCTTCCAGCACCGGCAGCAGGTCACGGACGTTGGAGATCTTCTTGTCGTGCAGCAGGATGAACGGGTCATCCAGGTCAGCGGTCTGCGACTGCTGGTTGTTGATGAAGTACGGGGACAGGTAGCCGCGGTCGAACTGCATGCCCTTGACCACGTCCAGCTCGTTGTCCAGGCCCGAGCCTTCTTCAACGGTGATCACGCCTTCCTTGCCGACTTCCTTCATCGCGTCAGCGATGATCTGGCCGATCGACTCGTCCGAGTTGGCCGAGATGGTACCGACCTGGGCGATCGCCTTGTCGTCGGCGGTCGGCTTGGAGATGTTCTTCAGCTCGGCAACAGCGGCCACGACGGCCTTGTCGATACCGCGCTTGAGGTCCATCGGGTTCATGCCGGCGGCCACAGCCTTGGCGCCTTCGCGGATCAGGGCCTGGGCCAGCACGGTGGCGGTGGTGGTGCCGTCGCCAGCGTCGTCGTTGGTGCGCGAAGCAACTTCCTTCACCATCTGCGCGCCCATGTTCTCGAACTTGTCAGCCAGTTCGATTTCCTTGGCGACGGAGACGCCGTCCTTGGTGATGGTCGGAGCGCCGAAGCTCTTTTCCAGCACGACGTTGCGGCCCTTCGGGCCCAGGGTGGCCTTGACGGCATTGGCGAGAACGTTGACGCCGCGCACCATGCGCGAACGGGCGTCTTCACCGAAACGAATATCCTTGGCAGCCATTGCGATTACCTCGATGTTTGCGCCGGGCCGGGCCCGGCGACGAAAGGGGATGTCTTACAGGAAAGCAGGTCGCGCCGAGGCTCAGCCGATGACGGCGAGCACGTCGTCTTCGCGCAGGACCTTGTACTCGACGCCTTCGCTCTTGTACGAGCTGCCGGCGTACTGGCCGTAGATGACCTTGTCGCCAACCTTCAGCGACGGCGCGCGCACGCTGCCGTTGTCCAGCGGCTTGCCCGGGCCGACGGCCACGACTTCACCCTTGGTGGACTTTTCCTTGGCCGAATCCGGAATGACGATGCCACCGGCGGAGATTTCGTCGGCTTCGATCGGCTTGACCACAACGCGGTCGTGCAGCGGCTTGATGCTCATGAGAGACCTCTTAAGTTATTGATTGGTCTGAAAAAGTCTGGCGATGTTAGCACTCACCCCAGGTGACTGCCAGCATTGCTCGCGAAAAAGCCCGATGAATCGGGAGCAGGACAGAGATGGAGCTGGCCCAGGGCCTTTCAAGGCCGCCTCCGGAAAAAATTTCATCGCGCCGGAGCCGGACATCAACGTCCGCGTGAAGATCCCGCATCGCGTGCGGTGCGGCATCGCCACCGGGGAATCCTCGACATTTGGTGATCCGCGTCGCACTGTCAGATATCTGACGTTCATTTACGACAAAGTGTCACTGGATCGGCCTTAGGCTCGGCCGCGCATTCCCAATCACAAGGAGTAGTCGATGCGATTGCTGTCCCCGCTTGCCGCCGCCTGCCTGCTGGCGCTGGCCGCCGCGCCGGCCCAGGCCGAGGTCTTCATCAACGAACTGCACTACGACGACAGCACCCCGGCCGGTGACGTCGGCGAAGCGATCGAGGTCGTGGCCACCGCCGGCGAGGACCTGTCCGGCTACCGCCTGTACCTGTACAACGGCGCCAACGCCTCGGCCGCGGTGGTCTACGCCAACAACCCGGTGCCGGCCGGCACCGCCGCCGGCTGCGGCAGCGCCACCATCGCGGTGGTCAATTACCCGACCAACGGCCTCCAGAACGGCCCGAACGACGGCATCGCCCTGGTCGACGCCAGCGGCAAGGTGGTCCAGTTCCTCAGCTACGAGGGCGCCATCACCGCTTCCGGTGGCCCCGCCGCTGGCATGACCAGCCAGAACATTCCGGTGGCCGAGACCAACAGCACGGCGCCGGGCACCTCGCTGCAGCTGACCGGCAGTGGCAGCCAGTACGCGCACTTCACCTGGGCCGAGTCGGCCAGACAGACGTTCGGCAGCTGCAACAACGGCCAGACCTTCAGCGGCGGTGGCACGCCGGGCCCGAACACGCCGCCATCGGTGTCCACCACCACCCCGGCGCAGGGCAGCACCACCTTCCCGGCCGCCGCCGATCTGGAAGTGGTGTTCAGCGAGACGGTGAACCTGGCCAGCGGCGCTTTCGCGCTGAGCTGCGGCAGCTCCGGCAGTGTTCCGCTGACCTTCCCGGCCAGCGGCCGCAGCGTGAAGCTGTCCACCAACACCGCGCTGGTGGCCGGTGAAGCGTGCCGCTTCGACATCCGCGCCGCACGCATCACCGACCTGCAGGGCGCGCACCCGGCCGCCGACAGCCGCATCGCCTTCACCGTGGCCAGCACCGGCGGCAATCCCGACCCGGGCAACCCGGGCGTGCCGGCCGGCTACTACTCGAAGGTGAACACCTCCAGCCCCAGCCAGCTGCGCTGCTCGCTGCATGCCACCATCAAGGGCCATACCGCTTACCCGTACAGCGGCTCGGGCACCAGCACCTGGACCATCCTGGAGATCGCCGACGAGGATCCGAACAACAGCGGCAGGATCCTGGACGCGTACCGCAACCGCAGCTACGCCAAGGTGACCGATCGCGCCGGCAGCGGCAGTGGCCTGAAGTACAACCGCGAGCACACCTGGCCGAACTCGCTGGGCTTTGCCAGCACCACCGGTGACAAGGGCCTGCCATACGCGCCCTACACCGACACCCACATGCTGTACCTGACCGACGCGCAGTGGAACGCCGACCGTGGCAACAAGCCGTTCGCCAAGTGCGACGCCAACTGCGGCGAGCGCGCCACCGAGGCCAACAACGGCCAGGGCGGTGGCAGCGGCGGCTACCCGGGCAATTCCAACTGGGTGCGCACGCCGGACGGCAACGCCGGCACGTTCGAGGTGTGGGGCAAGCGCAAGGGCGACATGGCGCGTGCGGTGATGTACATGGCGATCCGCTACGAGGGCGGCAAGGATGCGGCCACCGGCCAGTCCGAGCCGGACCTGGAACTGACCGATGACCGCAGCAAGATCGTCAAGACCAGCAGCTCGCCGGCCTATATGGGCCTGCTGTCGACGCTGATCGATTGGCACCTGTCCGACCCGCCGGATGATGCCGAGCGCTCGCGCAATGACGTGATCTACTCGTTCCAGGGCAACCGCAACCCGTTCATCGACCACCCCGAGTGGGCCACCCCGGCCCTGTTCACCTCGGCCAAGCCGGCCACCTGCCAGCTGGCCAACTGACCGCGCAACGCAGCGGTCCACTGCCCGTCGGTCAGGTACAGCATGTGGG